>JBAXIZ010000100.1:0-2701 GCA_037138095.1 bacterium | reverse complement strand
GAGTTGGTATCTACAAATTGCTTTGGAGACAGGAATCCTTGGAATTTTTCTCTTTCTTGGAATTATTTTTTTTGCTGGGAAAGCATTTTTGAAAAGTGATTTTTTCTTAGGAAAAGCTTTTTTTATGGGTTTAGTAGGGATTTCGGTGATGGGAATATTTTTGCATTCATGGGAAAGTTCAACACTTGCTTATAGTTTTTGGGTACTTGGAGGATTAGTGATTGGGAATAAATATAAAAATTTACAGTAATATTTTCTATCTCAATTTATCGAAAAAAGGAGAAACGTTTTCATAAAACGTCTCTATACCACTGTGTTTACATAACAGTTTTCACAGAGTATTTTTTCTGGTCTTTCTGGGGAATAAGTAGTTTGAATAGGAGTCCCACATTGAGAACAAATTCGGTTCCAAAGTTTTCTAGGATTTCTGAGTTTCATACGGTCTGCATGACGAATGTCTGGATGACGATGAGGAATGGGAAGATTCATTTTTCTGTAAAACTCAAGTTCTGATTTTTGAAGAGTAAAAAGTTTTCCAGAAATTTCACAAGTAAGAGCCCAAGAAAGAACGTCATCTGGAATTTTAGAAATATCACTTGGAAGATTTTTCATCATTTCGGGAGTGATGATTTTTTGAGCAGTTGGAGCAGGAGGTTCGTAATCGGACCAATTGAATTTTTGTACGGATGAATCCATTTTCGCATTTCTTTCCATCACTTCTTCTTTGGTCAGTGGGAAATATTCATTGGCGACGGTTTCGTTGTATCCAAAAGGAGATAATGCGGGAGGAAAAAATTCTCCCCATTCTCCTGTTTTTTGCATATGTTCTATTATCTTTGGGACCAATTCTTCGTACTGCTCTTTGGCGTATTGTTTATTTAAAATACAGTATTTTTTTTGGTTCAGCCCTACGCACCCAAAAAGATAACCACTGTTATGGCACTCAATAGAATATAAACAATCATGACAATGCCAGACCATATATCCAAAAAGAGTATTTTGACTGAGCGTAGAAACGGAAAAATAACAGTGCTGAACGCCGAATGGAGCAGTATAAGAACAATCGTACGAGCCAAAAGAATTGGGACTGTTGGAAAGATATTTACAATTTTCACTGCTATTTATCGCAAAAGCATTTTTACAATTTTTGGCAGGTGTAACTTTTTTGGTGTCTAAAAAGTAGAGTTTATATAGGATAGGACTGAATAAACTCTTACTTAATTTTTATGAGAAAAAAAAAGGTGCCCGAAATGCGGAAAAAATGAGACAAAAAAGTATGGTATGAGGAATCGAAAACAACAGTATTTTTGTAATTTTTGTCAGAAGAGATTCCAATTAAAAGGTTGGGGAAAACCGAAACAGAAAGAGGGTCTGATCCGCGAATATGCAATAGGAAAGCAAACCCAAGAGCAAATTGGTCATAAAATTGGGCGGAGTAGGAAATGGGTCAACCAATATCTTTCAAAAGAGGTGTTTTTTGAGGGAAATTACAATGCAACGATAATTCCTCAAGAAATAGTACTTATAGTGGATACAACCTATTTTGAGCAGTTTGGGTTGATGGTTTTTAGAGCCTCAAATTTGAAGAAAAATCTCCTCTGGTACGCAGTAAAACATGAGACGAATGAACAGTACAAGGAAGGTATAGAATTGCTTTTGGGAAAAGGATGGAAGATAAAAATACTTATAGCAGATGGGAAACCAGGTCTGGGAAAATTATTTCCAGATATTCCATTTCAGCATTGTCAATTTCATCTCTTCCAAATTGTTACGAGATATATTTCTAAAAAGCCAAAACTTCTGGCTGGCAAAGAGCTTCGAGAGATTATGTTTCGACTGAAAGAAACCGACAAAGAAAGCTTCGAATACTGGATTGGGCAATGGTACAAGAAGTGGAAAGTTTTTCTCTCTGAAAAAACAGAGAATATCGGTACGGGAACAAAAGTCTTTACTCACCAGCGAATTCGACAAGCATACAGGGCTATTGTTCGCACAATACCCTTTCTTTTTACCTGCTATCAATTTTTACCACTGGAAATTTACGATTCCACCACTAACTCTCTGGACGGTTATTTCTCCCACCTGAAATCCAAACTTGCCGTCCATCGAGGTGCCTCAAAATCTACTCAAATTAAACTCATTTATTCCCTCATCTTTTCCTAATTTAGACACCAAAAAAGTTACACCTGCCTTATACTTTTAAGTTTATTATTTTACCACAAAAATATGGCTGGAGAAGAAGAAGCTAAACCATTAGCAGAAAAAATAGAAGCCCCAAATGGATTAAACATAGTAGGGCAGGATCCTAATGCAGGAAAAAAAGCAACCGTAATGGCTTTGGCGAATAGATTTGAAGATTCTTTATCCCCTCCCCTTAAGACCGCTGTAGTTCCGCCAAACTTACTAGGCATAAGTCCTAATAGACCAGTATTAGACGGAAGCAGTCTTGCTTCTCCTTCATCGCTAGCGGGTATGGCGCCACCCCTTAAGACCGCTGTAGTTCCGCCAGACTTACTAGACATAATTCCTCCTAATAGACCAGTATTAAAAGAAGGAAGTCTTGCTGCTCCTTCGTCGCAAGTGGGTTCTAAAATGGACAGATCCTAATGCCGCTATAATATTGTGTTGCTTCAAGCTTGTAGTTCAACCTGTGTTGGGCGTGACTTATAGTCGCGCCCTTTTGTTTGGCATCTCCCAAAAA
>JBAXIZ010000099.1:0-2706 GCA_037138095.1 bacterium | reverse complement strand
ATAGTAGTGCAAATTGGGCGCAAAGTTCTGGTGGTGCTGGAGGTATTGGTGTACCCACTTTATTAGACACAGCTATTTTTGATGTGGGAGGTACTAATTCTGCTGTTATTGATACAAATATTGAAATTGCAAATATTAAATTAAATTCTGGATACACGGGGGCAGTAACTCAAGCAACAACTTCTGTAATTACAGTGACGGGAACAACGACTGTAAATGCAGGTACTTTGACACTGGCTGGTACAAATAATATTTCTGGTGATATTTTGTTGAATGCTGGAAAATTAAATATAAATAGTGCGCAAGCTCTTGGTACAAGTGTTCTTACAATAGCCGGTGGAACAATAGATAATACGTCAAGTCTGCCTGTTGCTCTTTCAACAAATAATTTACAAAATTGGAATAACAGTTTTGCTTTTGGTGGTACGGAAGATCTTAATTTGGGAACTGGTACGATAACACTTGGAACAACCACCGTTACAATAAACACTTCAGGCACAAAAACTTTAGTGGAAGGGGGTGTGATATCAGGAGCTTATAGTTTGGTTAAAGCTGGTACGGGGGCACTTTCCCTTAATGGAGCAAATACTTATTCTGGAGGCACAACCTTGAATGCAGGTACTTTAAATATAAATAATTCAGGGGCTCTTGGTCTAGGTTTGTTTTCAGAAACGGGCGGAGCTTTGAAAGTTTATGGTAATAATACAATCGGGGTAGGTTCTACAATTACTTCTGGGACTGTTGATTTTTATGATAATAGTAATTTGAATGCGAATATGAGCGTTGCAAATGGTTACACTGTTGACTTTAATGATTTAAGTTACAACAAAGGTGTTGTTGTTGGTAATGCAAAATTTGCTTATGCAACGAGTGGTACAGCGACCATTTCAGGTGTTATGGCTTATGGTACTGTTACAGGTACTGTTAAAGATGGGGATAATGTATCTATTAGGAATTGGATATTTAATGATAATAGTTACAATAATAGTACCACTACGATTGCTTCTAGTAGTACGATGAAATTTTATGGAGGTAGTTATAATGATGGAGATTTAACTGTTTCATCTGGTGGCGAATTAGATTTTTATGCAACCAGTACAAATGAATCAAATATTTTTGTGGCCGAAGGTGGAGTTGTAAATTTTTATGAAAGTAGTAAAAACAATAATGGAATAATAACTGTTGCTTCAGGTGGAGCTGTAAATTTTTATGACAACAGCTCGAATGTTGATGGATTAGTCAATGTTGCTTCAGGGGGGATTTTGGATTTTTATGAATCTAGTTTCAATGATGGAGTAGTAAATGGAAATGTTGTTTTTCATGATGACATATCTCATAACGATGGAATAATTAATGGATCAACAACTCGTCAGTATGATAATAATGCAACCACATCTAAAGATTTTACTTCAGATGGTGGAATTAATAATTGGATAATAGTCGCTAAAGGAGTAATTGTTAATATCGTAGATGCAACTTATAGTTTGCTGACAAATATTTTTAAAGCTTTTGCAAATGGATTTTTCATCTTTGGAAATAATAGTGCGGGAGGACCTGTTGTTCCTCAAATTTCTATCGCTTCACCTTTAGTTGGAACAAGCACGATAAAGTGGGCACCTTCAATTGATTTTGGAGTTAATGCATCTGGAACTTGCCAATATAAAATAGATAGTGGGGATTATCAAACAATTGATTGTTCAAAAAATGGTTCCGATATTCTAAGACCAACAGCAGAAGAACATACGCTTTATATTAAAGTGACGGATGTTAAAGGAAATTTAAGTGAAAAGTCTATTGTGTTTAACTATGATAATACGGTGCCAATTTATACTTCTTGTGGTACAGATTTACTAGATGAAGCAACAAGACCTTATTATTATTTGGCAGAAAACATAAATAATGATTGTTTTGTAAATACCGATGTAGAACTTCGTGGTGCATATGCAACAGACACGCCGAGCTTTACCCTCACTGGTAGGGTGATATCTAATGCAACATCGACAGACGCTTTTGACATTATATTAAAAAATATTGTAGTCACTGGTACAACCACTGCAACAACAACAGCTGAAGGTAAAGACGGAGGAAATATTATAGTTGAAAATTCAATTGTTGGAGCCTTAATCTCAGACGGAGCAGAAGGTGCGGTCGGAGGAAAAGCAGGAGACATTACTGTCGCTACATCTACAACCGGAACAATTGTTGCAAACGGAGGAAGTGGAACAAGCCAAGGATCAAATGGGGGAACTGTTTCAGTCTGGAACTCAGATGGTTTGTTAGCTGGTACATTGGTTGAATCTATCGGAGGAAGTGCAACTGTTTGTGGGTCTGGTGGAGAAGGAGGTGACATACAAATTTTAAACTCAAACAATTATGTAGCTATTAGTGATTCGGGAGCTGACCAGATTCAAACAGGATATGGTAAATGTGAAGTTTTAGGTAAACAATCATCGTATATTAGAAAAACTCCAATAGTTGTGCTTCGCCCTGTTCCACCAAGTACTTCAACTGATACAAATACAAATACTAATCAAGCGGGCGGGACAATTAGAAAAACTTTTGTACAAAACACCATCAACCAAATCACTCTCCCCGTACAAATGCTTAAGCCAGTTAAGCTAACAACTCTTCCTAAGTTCGGTGAAGACAAGAAAGGAGCTTTTTCTTTCCAGCTTCCTCTAAAATTATTCCTCTTTGCTAATGAAA
>JBAXIZ010000098.1:0-2712 GCA_037138095.1 bacterium | reverse complement strand
CGTTTTGCTTTTACCTGTTACGGTTGCGGCCTGTCCTAAAGTGTAAAACATGGGGTCTCTATTCGTTACTGTTGAGGTTACGCGCAATGGTTGCGCGTAACCCCATGCAAAGTCAAGGTTTTAGGCTTTTTCCTTGTGTTTCCGTAACGTGACACACCCCGAAATGGGCAAAGCGTCAAGCTGTAAATTGATACCTTCGCCGTTCTTGTTGAACCACGCCGCCTCTGTACGCCGTCCTTTTTTGCTACTGACATATGCAACATGCAAACCTTTGATTTCATGGGGTCGGCGCAATGTTGCAAAACTTACCCTTTGCGCAACGAGTGGCAAAAAAATCGGCGGCAGTTTGAAGGTTTATATCGTTTTGTCTACTGTTTGGCGGTTGAAAAGCGCTGGAAGCCTTGCCAATGCCAGAGCGGGTTTTTGAACAGTAGACAAAATGGTTCAATTTGTCTACTTAAGCAGGTGTGGCATTATGCCTTTCGCTATTATTGGGTAGTTCGTTTACTGAGAGTAACGCTATGAAAAAAATAATCCTGATTTCATGTGTGAGCAGAAAAGTGAATCACAATGCAAAGGCTAAAGACTTGTACAAAAGCCCTCTCTTCGTGGGCAACTTGAAATACGCGAGAAGCCTAAATCCAGATAGCATTTACATCCTTTCTGCAAAATACGGTCTTTTGGAACTGGATAAGGAAGTTGAGCCTTATAACACAACATTAAAGGATATGCCGTTAGCCCAAGTAAAAGTATGGGCTGACAAAGTGGTTAAACAACTTAAGGAGCAAGCAAATTTAGAAAGCGACCATTTTGTCTTTCTTGCTGGAGAGAGATATCGGAAATATATTGCGCCGTACTTGGCTTCATACGAAGCACCTTTACAGGGAATGCGAATAGGTAAGCAGTTACAATATCTGGCGATTCAAAACACATGAGCCAAATTTGCCAAGAAGTACACCTATTCTTTTCAGACTTTACCAAGTTTTGGTTTCCTTTTGACGCAAGAAGAATCCCTCGAAATGGAATTTATGTCCTTTTTGAAAAGGGAGAGTTTGCTCACCAAGTTGATAGAATTGTCCGCATCGGAACTCACACAGGAGACAATCAACTGCCATCGAGATTAAAACAGCACTTTATCAGAGAAAACAAGGATAGAAGTATTTTTCGTAAGAATATAGGTAGGGCAATTCTGAACAGAGATAACGACGATTTTCTTGCACAATGGGAAATTGACCTAACGACAACCGAAGCCAAAAAAAAACATGAGGAAACGGTTGATAAACGAAAACTTCAAGAAATTGAGAAAAAGGTTACAGACTGTATTCAGCGCAACTTTTATTTCGTTGTCTTCAGGGTGGACGAGAAGGCAAAGCGGCTTCTCTTGGAGTCGAAAATTATCTCCACTGTTTCTCGATGCAATGAATGTAATCCATCAGAAAACTGGCTTGGATTACATTCTCCCAAAGAGAAAATTAGAGAAAGCGGTCTTTGGCTTGTCAATGAACTTTATAAACAGCCCTTGTCTGAAAGCGATTACGAGGTATTGAAAACAAGTATCTTGTCGAGCGATTAGACAAAACGGTACGGACTGTCTAATGTTTAGGATTTTTGACAAGCTGACTTCGCATAAGTGGGATTATAAACCCTGTCAGTTGTATTTCCCATAAACGATTTCCTCGATTTGAAAAATAGGAATATCAATGTAATCAGGGCTTCCTGCTGGTTGCATTCTAATCATTCCATCAGGATGCCCTTCGGCACCTTTGATATATTTTCCACGCATGTCATATAAATTAAGGGCGATCGGCCTACCTATAGAAAAAAGTGACTTAACAAGAAAAAGGCCTTTTGATCTAACAATTCCAATTTTTATTGTTTTAACTTGATTAAAAGGTATCCCATACGCGGATTTGAATATACTTTGGTCGCTTTTTCTTATGTCACCTGAAATAATTTTTGTGCCATGCAGTATAACTTTATCCCAAGTTGGGAGGCCAGATATTGCGCTTATCAATTGTTTATAATTTTTTCCGCCTAATCTCTTAAACAAGCCATCCACTATTTTTGATGATGTTTCATCTTCAAGCAATAAGCTAATGATGGATGCAAAAAATCTTTCATGTGGCTTTAGGCGATTTTCTTGACGGCCTAAATAGTGTTCAAGTCGATCTGGAGGAATAACCTTTGGATCGTTGTAAATATCTTCACTATGGATAGCAAGGTTGCGATTCATTAAAATAACTTTTTGAGTACAGTCGCTATCGGAAATTTCTATTCCGTTTGAACGCAAAAAATCAATCAAGACCTTGCGTTTTTCCTCATTCTTTTCCACTACATCGTCATGAGATATAGTTTTATAAGAACCGTCTCTTTGACGTTTATATTGCATCCATTTACCATTTTCTCTTTTTAACTGTCCGCTCCAATTTTTGCACTCAAGAATATAAAGTTTTTTTTCCGTCACAATAACAAGGTCAATTTCATATTTATGACCAGCAGAAGGGCTATAGACTCTCTTAGATGAAAAGGAGTGACAGCCCTTGAACTGATAATGTTCATTGACAATATTTCTCAGTAAATCTTCTGCTTCGCGACCAGCTAAGATTTCGGGGTCTTCCTCTGCCGCCTTAACATCAGCTTTTACATATTTGTACCAAGTGCATATTCTGGCTCAACCTGAACACCCATTCTGATCCAATCTGAACACCTATT
>JBAXIZ010000097.1:0-2743 GCA_037138095.1 bacterium | reverse complement strand
CTTTTGCGTTGGAATCGTGGTTCATTTGGGTGTAATTGTGCGTTGGACAAGACTCCTAGTGCCTAAAGGCTGTTTCTACGATATAATATACACACAATGACAAAAGACCCAGTAAAAAACCCAGAAAAAGATGAACTATTTTTGGATCAAACATTGCGTCCAGCTATGTGGGATGAGTATGTTGGGCAAAAAAATATAAAAGATAATCTTGGAATTTTATTAAAAGCCGCACAAGAAAGAAAACATCCGCCAGAGCATATACTTTTTTATGGGCCACCAGGGCTAGGAAAAACAACTCTCGCACATTTGATTGCAAAAGAGATCGGTGCGCAAATGAAAGTTACTTCAGGTCCTTCAATTGAAAAAATTGGAGATCTCGCTTCAATTCTTACAAACCTTTCAGCTGGAGATATTTTATTTATCGACGAAATTCACAGACTTAATAAAACAGTTGAGGAAATTCTTTATCCAGCGATGGAATCTGGCGTGCTTGATATTATTATCGGCAAAGGCCCCGCGGCAAGAACAATTCAGCTCGAGCTTCCACCTTTTACTTTGGTGGCGGCCACTACTCGTGTTGCAATGATTTCCTCCCCTCTTCGTTCGCGCTTCTCTGGTGGAGTTTTTAAACTAGAATTTTATTCTCACGAGGAAATACGAGAAATCATTACGCGTTCTGCAAAAATTTTAGGAATTAAAATTACTGCAGAGGCAGCGCATGAAATTGGAAAACGAAGTCGCTCGACTCCCCGAACAGCAAACTATCTTTTAAAACGCTGTCGAGACTTTGCTCAAGTACATAAAAAAGATTTAGATAAAAATATTGTTGAAGAAACACTCGCCCTTCTTGGTGTTGATGAAATGGGTTTGATACACACAGATAGACATTTACTTAAAACTATTATTGATAAATTCAAAGGTGGACCGGTGGGCTTAAACACGCTCGCAATGTCTCTTTCTGAAGAAGAAGCAACTATTGAAGAATTTAATGAGCCGTATCTTTTGCAGATTGGGTTTATTGAGAGAACAAGTAGAGGAAGAATCGTGACAGAGGCGGGATACGAACATCTGAAAATAAAAAATAAAGAATAAAAATATGAAAACTTCAAAAGAAAGTGAAAAACGCCGAGCTATTCGCGCAAAGTGGGACAAGGAAGTTGCTGAAGCATTAAAGGGAAAAGGTTATGATACCGCAGAGGAAGCAATGGCAGCTTGCTTTAAAGTTGGTAAAAAATCTAAAGGCGGGTATAATCATAAGAAATAATCTCGTATTGTCATCCTCGGGTAATCCCGGGTGAGCTTGGGGTGGGACCCAAGCGCAAGACCGGAGACTGACGAGCCGAGGTGTGTCCAGAAGATTTTTTAGTAAAAAAATACTTTTGGATCCAAGTCTATATTTTCAGACTGGATTCCCGCCGGAGTTTATGCTCGCGAATGCGGGTGCAGGAATGACAAAATCCGTATTTCATTTTTACATTTTTCATTTTAAATTTTTAATTAACACATATGTCTGGGCATAATAAATGGTCTCAAATTCGAGTACAGAAGGGAAAAACCGATGGGCAAAAAAGTAAGGTTTATTCTAAGTATGCTCGCCTTATTGCTATGGAAGCAAAGAAAGCTGGAGCAAATTTACTATCCCCTTCCCTTTCTGCTGCGATCGACCGAGCGAAAAAAGAAAATGTGCCGAAAGATGTTATTGATCGCGCTGTAAAAAAGGGAAATGAATCTGGTGGCGAACAAATGGAAGCTATCACCTACGAAGCTTATGGCCCCGGAGGATGTGCAATTATGATTGATGCCCTTACAGAAAATAGAAACAAAGCCGCACAAGAAGTAAAGCACATTCTTTCTAAAAACGGTTTTCAAATCGCAACCCCCGGATCTGCATCTTGGGCTTTCACCAGAGAAAACATGGAGTGGGTTCCAAATATGACAGTCGATCTTTCAGATGAGGATCTTGCTGTGCTAGAAAAACTCACAAATGATTTAGAGGACAATGATGAGGTGCAGTCGGTATACACTAACGTCGAGTAACTTGGGCAGAATTAAGATTTAAGAATTAAGATTTAAGAATAAATTCTCATTCTTGAATCTTGAATCATGAATCATAAATCTACTAGAATTTTAGCGATAGACCCCGGATACGAAAGACTTGGTATTGCTGTGCTTGAAAAAAACGAGGGGGATAGAAAAGAAACCCTTCTTTTTTCAGAATGTTTCAAAACAAAAACCACAAATACTCACGCGGAGCGTCTTTTACTTTTAGGGCAAGAAATCTCTAGAGTTATAGAAAAATACAAACCCACAGCACTTGCCATTGAAACACTTTTCCTCACAACAAATCACAAAACCGTAATGCTTGTTTCTGAAGCACGAGGTGTAATACTTTATGAAAGCGCCCGCCACAATCTTTACATACACGAGTTTTCTCCTCCACAAATTAAAAGTGCGGTGGCGGGAGATGGACATTGTGATAAAAAAGCAATCATAAAAATGATTCCCATTTTAATTAAACTCGAGAAAGAACTAAAACACGACGATGAATACGACGCTATAGCGGTGGGGTTAACGTACTTTGCTTATTGCAAAGCAAAGAATTTTTAATTTCAAATTTTCATGTCCCAGTTTATTGCGTTATCTGGGATAATTTTCACGTCCCAGTTTATTTGCAATTATCTGGGATAAACAATAGACAAGTCCGGAAATACCCACTCACGCACGTCAAAATACCTTTCCTCAC
>JBAXIZ010000096.1:0-2773 GCA_037138095.1 bacterium | reverse complement strand
TCTTTAACAGGCAAAATATCACCAATGTTATAACGATTTTGTGTACCATCGGCAATTGTGCTTGTCGAAAAAATAGCAAGAAGTGCACTTGAGCTGTTTAACGCAACTGTGGCTGTTGTAATTTTTGTAATACTTGCGATCGGAAGTTTCTGATCCACATTACGCATTACTAAATATCTTTTTCCAGAATCACTTTCATATACAGCCAAATATGCTTTTGCCGAAAGCTCAGGAAAAGAAAAAGAGCCAAACTTTTGTTTTGGATAAATTGCACCCTCATTTTTAGAAAATACTTCAGAAACACCACGCAAAAAAGGTGATTTGTCTGAATTCTTTGCCACCACCTTTGCGGAATAAGCGCCCAAAATTATAAGAATGCAAATTATGGTTATTAGGACTATCTTCTTCATAATTTTAGTTTAGCACATTTTTGTGGTATTAGGAGATATCAAGATTTAAACACAGAACATGTTATAATTTTTTAATGTCTGAAATCAAACAAAAACCAAAATTTAAATGGCCAATAGAATCATTATCAAGGTTTCCAAAAGATCTTCAAAACGAAATCTTGTCTGAAATACCTGAGGCCGACGATGATTATTTAGATTTCATTAACTCGTGGATTTTGGAATCTAACACCCCTATTTTTGTATCAAACATAGATATGATAAAACAAAATGCAAAAAGACTAGAAATGGTTCCGCAGCATATTCTTGATATAGTAAACAGCAAATGGAATACTTGCATAAAAACTAAAAGCATTCTCGATATTGATTACAGTAGATATCTTAAATATGCAAATTTAGATAAAACTACCGCAAAACCTTCAACTGTAGTAAACGGAGAAATTTCTTTTGGTATAAGTCGTTGGGTTGCAAGCTTAATTCGTGGAGATAAAGGAATTTATGTTTGGAAGATAAAGACTGATTAATATTCTTTCTTTAATAATCATATCTGATATTATTTAACGTATGAATATGGAAAAACCAACAAATAACACAAATGAGCAAGCGGTGAACAATAATAGTATCGGAAGCCTATTAAGTATGTCGAAAGATATACCCACATCTTCAGATAAGGTTTACAGGAGTATAAAGGGTCAATCTGCGGTGGACGATATTTTTGAGAGTGGAATTGTACGAAATAAACAGTCTGCAGGATTAGTAGAGAAAAGTAGATGGGGCGAAAGAGTTTTTTGGAGTAAAGGTGAAGATGGAAAATACCACAACACTTATAAAGATGGTTTTGTCATTGAAGCTCCTCATGATGTAGCCAAAGAAAGAGCGGTGACACCAGAAGACCTTACCGCAATATATACAAAAAATGAACAAGGTGAGGTTGTTGATGTTTTACAGAAAGAAAAGGAGAAGAGAGTAGCTGAACAAAAAGTTAAAGATGAAAAAGATATAGAGGAAGTGAGGAGGAGTTTGGGGATGGAGGGGTAGCACTAGGGAGTCGGTCATTACATGACCAGTATCCCAATTGGATATTTTGTTTCGCAAGCTCACAAAATATCTCAATCGGGCTTCGACCCCTAGTCGCACCTGCTACCCAGCAGGTGCTTGCGCCACAAAATACAAAAAATCTCAGATTATGAAATCTGAGATTTTTTGTATTTTGTGCGCGCACTAGGGGTCGAACCTAGGACCTTTCGAGTATCAGTCGAATGCTCTACCAGCTGAGCTATGCGCGCATAATGTTAAGTCTTATGCTAATCAACTTATTCTATTTTCAAATTTACCATCGCATTCGACGTGTCGAGATTTTCTACCAGCTGGTCACACATAATTTTCTGCTGAAAATTTGTGCGACCCCGCCTCGGCTCGTCACCTAAAAATATTTTTTTGGTAAAAAATTTTTTAGGCATATCTCGCGCCGCCGCGCTCCGACCTTGCGTTCGGGTCCCTACCCGAACTCACTCCGGCCTTGCGTTCAGGTACTCACCTGAACTCACTATGCGCGCATAATGTTTGATTACATATAATAAGGATATCTGAATTTGTCATCCTCGCGAATGCGGGGGTGGAATCTGGTGGGTACCAGATTCCACGGTCGGAGGCTGACGAGCCGAGACGGGGTCGAGAGATTTTTCAGCAGAAAAATACTCGTGACACAAGTCCGAATTTTCAGACTGGATTCCGGCCTTCGCCGGAATGACAGATAAAATTCAGTTACCCCTAAAACAACCTTATGTGCAAAGCATAATACCAAAAATTTGGAAAAATACAAGAAAAACAGTAATGCGCCTAAGGGGGCACATTACTGAGTATTGAAAAACATTGAATAGATCACAAAAGCAATAAATGGGCCAAACATAATCGAGCATGCAATCACTGCCTTCCATGATGAAGTTTCTGCCTTGCTAACATCATTCATTGTTGCATCCGAAATAATGTGCCCGTCTAAATCTTTCATAACAGAACAATTATTCGTATTCATATTTGTGCCTCCATATTAAGAATACTCCTCGTATATAAAAATACAACCTCACAATTAAGTGAGGTTGTATTTTTTTAGTCTACTATCCTTTATTTTATTCCGCTCCTTCCATGCAACCCTAAAACAAATAAATTTGTTCGGGTAAACTGGCATGGCACAGGTTTTGTGTCTTTCCACAGCGTCAAGTAGTTTGGATATCTACCAAATCATTACGTACTCGTACGAGATACATAATATCGACACCATCAATTATATAAACCGAGGTCTATATAACATTTTTCAAATTGAATTATTCCACGACCAGCTTCCGCTAGCCGTGCCTTGTTACGACTTA
>JBAXIZ010000095.1:0-2851 GCA_037138095.1 bacterium | reverse complement strand
GGTCAGAAGATCCTGCACAATTTATCGAAGACTCACTTTCACCCGCAAAAGTTGTTAATGTAGAACTCGACGAGGCAGAACACAAAGCAACTGTTATAGTTTCAGAAGACCAACAATCTTTAGCTATTGGTAAAGGTGGACAAAATGTACGACTTGCTGCAAAGCTCACTGGCTGGAAAATTGATATCAAATCTGTAAAAGGAGATGAAATCATGGAATCAGATGGTAAGAGTATAGATGAAGAAGTGGAAGTTATGGAAGAAAATCTCTCAAAAGAGGAAGAAGCTCCAATTGAAGACGAAGTAACAGAAGGTGAAGTGAAGCAAAACCCAGAACCAAGCACAGAAATCCAAGCAGACGAAGAAATTACAGAGGAAAAATAGGAAAATAAAAATCACCAAAAAACGCCCTTAAAATGGGTGTTTTTTTGGTACAAGTTTTTACACAATTGCTTTAAAAAAAAGAGTGGTATAATAGAGTACATCCTCAGACGCGAGGATTTAATATTAAATTAAACAATATATGAAAAAAACATGTTATTCAACAATTCTATTAGTAGCACTTCTTGCAATTTTTGTAGGAAATGTAACATTTGCACAAGAAGCTTCAACAACACCTGACAAACCAGGGATATGGGGTCGACTTTTTGGACAAAATCAAGAGAAAATTGATCAACAAAAAGTAAAATTAGAAGAGCAAAGAGCTCGAATTGAGAATGAGAGAGCAAAACTTGAAGAACAAAGATTAAAAAGAGCATCAACAACAGCAAGAATTGAAGACCGCCTACAAAATCGCGAAGGTAGAATTGCTTCCACAACAGCAAAATTAGAAGCTCGAGAGGAGAAACGGGCATCAAGCACCGCCCTACGAATGGCAAGACTCGAAGAAAAATTTAAAACAGGTGTTTCAAATAAAATTGCGAAAGTAAATGACCGCTTAGGAGATGCCATAGACCGAATTGTAAAAATAGACACCAGACTTGTTGCTCATATTGCAAAATTAAAAGCAAAAAATATAGATACTAGCGCTTCAGATGCTCTTCTTGTAGATGCAAAAGCTAAACTTACAACAGCAGAAGAAAAAGTTTCTACACTAAAAACTTCACTAGAATCTATGCTGGGGACAAATATAAGTACAACAACAAAAAATACAATTAAAGCAAAGACAGCTGAAGCAAACACTTATGTAAAAGCTGCGCACGAAGCTTATGTAAAAGTAGTTGAAAGTTTGAAACCAGGAAAAAATAAGGAAGATAAGAATAATGCAACATCTACCGCAACGACAACAACTCCCTAAAACTTTTGTACTCAAAAGTTCGGGCGAACAATTGTACTCAATTGTTTTAGCCTAAATTATTTTTACATTTTTAATTATTAATTTAACATTTAAAACATGGAACAACCAAAATCATATGGGGCAGTAGTAGCATCAATCATTATCATTCTCGTGTTAATTGTCGGTGCATTATATTTCTGGGGTAAAACCCTAGAAGAAAGAGCTCCTGTCGTGCCAGAGCAAAATATTGCAACAACAACCGAATCCACAGATACAATAGATTCGATAAGCAACGACCTCAACGATACTAAAGATTTGAAGGATGTGGAGACAGGGCTGAAGGCGATCTAGATAGGCTCTAGCGATTAGGCGCTAGGTCCTAGCAAATACAGAATTAGATACACAAAACAAAAGAGCGAGTTTCCCTTCGGGAAACTCGCTCTTTTCATTATCAGCATCCCTATTGACATTATTAAAATATTAAGTATAATCCAAACTAGATCAGTGACTCCGATATCTCATCTATTTTTTGAGTCCCCCTTACTTGTAGTTAGAAGCTAGGGTAAGGCTGGGTTAGTAGCCCTCTCAAAAAGATTCAACCTCTCGGAGAAAGAAACAAATAAGTGAAAACGAAAACAGTATGTACCTTGTTATTCCACGGTGGCCTTCATTGGCTTCACAAGAACTGGGCCCAAAACAACAAATTGAGCAGATTAAACATTAACCCTTTGGCAAGTTTCCTTTGGGCAAAATTTTTGTCTGCTTTGTATTTTTCCACGATGCTGTTTATTACAGCAACAACATTGTGGTATGTATATCCACCAGTAACGTCTGGCGGGTTTAGAGTTTGGACCGATGTGATTCGTGGAATACCCACAGGTTTGGGACTTATTGCATTGTGGGTGTTTGGAATTTACTTCTACCACAATGCTATAAGGGACAGAATTTACAAATACTCCGATTATTTCCTCAATGACGTGATGCGTGTCCTCGAGTGCTACACCAAACCGTATGGTGTGTCAGAAAGGGATATCCCCATATTAATGAAGATACAAGGAGGAGTGCTTGGTGTAGACCGAGTAATGAATGTGGTGTGGACCAATATGATAAACATGGCAATTCACATCATCGAAAATGAAACAGATTCTAACATTCATTATGAAAAAAGAGATTTGAATAGGCTTCTCGTTGCCTGTGAAAGAATCGGCCTGTTTCTTAGTTCTACAATTGCCGAAATCTATTCCGAAGCAAAAAAAACCATAGACGAAGAAAAGCGAAAAAGAGAATTAGCTAAGACACAAGCCGCCGCCTCATCTCTAGGCAAAACAAAACCACCCAAAAAATAAACACGTAACCCCTCACAAGAAATGTCCCTCTAAGGACTTCACACTTGTGAGGGGCTTTTTTATATAAATAATGACTGTGTTTTGCGTACTCGCATTACATAGCCCGCTAGCTTCTAAACAAAACTACCAGAAAAGTGAAACCCTCCTTTGAAATACAGAGCCTCCTAAAATAATCGCCCCGAACGAGTTAGCGTAGTGGTTCTAGAAAATTAATAAATTATTTAGCAAAA
>JBAXIZ010000094.1:0-2893 GCA_037138095.1 bacterium | reverse complement strand
TATCAAATGAGAAACGAAAAAAATTGCAAGCCCAGCACAAAAAAGAGTTTCAAAATTACTCTCACCTCTCATTGAATGTTTTAAAATTCTAAAAATTATAATTGAAAAAAGAAGCAAAAGAATTATCACCCCAACAAAACCCCACTCCTCAGCAAAAGCAGCGAAAATAAAGTCAGTTTCATATTCTGGCAAAAATTTAAGTCTTGATTGAGTTCCATACCCGATCCCCTTTCCCAATATTCCACCAGAGCCCACAGTCACCATGGCTTGATAAGCATTATAGCCACTCCCACGAATATCTGCGAGAGGATGTATGAAGTTCATAATTCGAGCTTTTTGATACGACTTGAGGCCAAAACTCCAAAGCCCAGCAAATATTACAGCTCCACCCAAAATCACAAGCAATAAATGTTTTTTAGAAATTCCAGAGACCATCACCATTCCAAACCAAATTGCAAAAATGGTCAAAGCTGAACCAAAGTCTGGATGAAGTGCCACAAGAGCAAAAACAACAAAAGCATAAACACCCGAAACAATAATATGTTTTATCTGGGCAATCTCAACATGCCTTCGAGAAAAATATTTTGCAAGCACAATAATCAAAACAAGCTTCATCGGATCTGATGGCTGAATAGAAAAAAGTCCTAGATTAATCCAACTCTGAGCTCCTTTACTAACAGAGCCCACCACAAAAAGCGCGAGCAAAGCTGCCACTCCAATAGAATATAGCGAGACCACAACACTAGTACGGCGTAAAAAATGCCAATCAATAAAAGAAAAAATAAAAAAGATGACAAAGGAAACAGCGATCCAAATTAACTGATGAAGAAAATATGAATCATTCCCCATAAAAGAATTCATTGTCACAAGGCCAGCACCTAAAATAGGAATGGTAGCAAAAATTAAATACCAATCTATTTTTGATACATTCCGCGCCTTACCTTTCAGAGTTTCGAAAATTTGAGCCATATCTATATAAATACCTTTGGTATAACTTCAATTTTCGCTGGAACAGCCTTGAAAGGAATAGGCCAAGTAAAGGTGATTGGTATTGTTTGATTTCCGCCAATATTATCCATAAATGTTCTTGATGCTCCCACGGCATTACCAGCTTCGTCATAAAGAATTGCAACGATTTCAATATTTGAATATGAATTAAAATCCTTATTAACAATATTTGTTATTAATCTTGTAGAGCTTGTTGAATTTGTAAATGAATTATTTGATGCAACAAGTGGAATTTCTTTTATATCTTGTTTTGTCCAAACAATTCCGTCGTCAAATTTAAATTCAATACGCACAGGCACCTGACTACCTAAAGAAAGGCCTGTTTCAATAATAGGCACAGATCTTTTTGCTGGAATAGTTGTTACTCCATGTCTTTCATACATTGATATATCATCTTTATTTAAAACTCGAATTTGATATCCGACATCTCTTGCGCCAGCGCCCGTATTTGGATTTTCAACATAAACAACAACATTATAAACACCATCGCCCACCAAGAAAAATCTTTTCCAAGAGACGACCAAATCTGAAACTTGAGATTTGCAAAGTAAAACACAAGGCCCTCCGCAATCCACCCCAACTTCACTTTGATTTTGTTTTTTGTCGGAACATGTCGGAGGAATTGTATTTATTTTGTATACAATAAAAAGAATGGGTATTGTAGCAAGTACAAATAATACTAAAATAATAGCTGTTTGACGTTTTGATGCCCAGGTCATGATTAGTAGATTATAACATTATGGAGAGGAAAGTTATAGAGCGCTCTTTTGCCTAGTAATCTAAACATTACTTATGTTCTAATGTTCTAAATGAAAATGCTCCCTCTCTGTCATTCCGGATTTAGTCCGGAATCCAGTCTCGCATCAGCTCCCTGCATTGTCATCCTCGCGAATGCGAGGATCCACGAACCTTACCCCCTCTGTCATCCTCGCTGTACTCAGCGGGGATCCAAGTTAATTCAAAATATTTAATGATTCGATCTATCGAATCAATTGGTTTATAAAAAACATATACAATCATCCTGAACGATCGTTCATGTTAGTTGTAGGTGAATATTATAAATATATAAAAATAAACCGCGCAAAACCTAGGTAGGAATTGCGCGGTTGAGAAACAAAGATTGGAATTAGCCAGCCAACTCAGAAAAGGCAATGACTTGAACACCAATACTTGGCCGGCTTTCGCGACCCACATTGATTTCCTTTTCTACGAGATCATCAAGCTGACTTCGTCCAGAGCTAGGTGCGCGCCAAATCATTTCCTGAGTAATTGGTTCACATTCAATTGCAAAACTGAAAATTCCACCCTTGAAAAGTAGTGTGTAAGAAACAAAATATTTTTTCATAATTCAAATTTGGTTATTTGTCGAGAGTTATTCCACGTGCGCTTTCGGTGTTCTTTTAAACAACAACAAGATGCCGTCGCATATGAAACCCCAAATGAAGAACGGTAAAATGAAGATGTATACAGTGATTTTGACAAGTGTTTTCATAATTCGAATCCGGTGTGTAGGTTCACAATCCTGATGTTGACCTAAGTGCCAACAAATAAGATATGCGAAACCACTGCCGAACTCGAATTTCCAATCTTTTTAAGGAACTTTGTTACTAACATATTATAGCACAGATATTTAAATAATGCAAGAGTTTGGAACCTGTCCAAAATAAATGGCTCAGCAGAGCTATTTATTTTAGACAAATTCAATTGACTGTATTCCATGTAGTCGTAGGATACAGCCCGCTATCTTTATATATTGTATAGATGATGCTCTTTTGTTTGGCACACATGAGTCCCTTAAAATAATCGCCCCGAACGAGTTAGTGGAGTAGCTCTAGAAAATTAATAAATTATTTAGCAAAAATCAACTGTTTGAGCTGAGCACAGC
>JBAXIZ010000093.1:0-3032 GCA_037138095.1 bacterium | reverse complement strand
AGGTGCGACGGCACCGAGACGTGCTCAGAAAATTTTTCAGCAGAAAAATATTTGTGAGCTATCGGGGATCCATGTCATAATAAGAATTAGGAATAAATACAACAAAGATAGAAAGGAGGGTTCGCCAAAAAGGCCTGTAATCAGGCCTTTTTGGCAAATATAATAGCCGGTATTTCACATAATTGTGAAATACCGCCCTACTCCCTTCACCCACCACACAATTATAAGCAAAAGGGACTGCAAACGTGTACACACAAAATCGTTGAGTGTGGAAGTCCTATAAAATAATTTTAAACAGAAACAAAAACTCGTTGAAGCTGTAACTTTGGGAGGGTTAAATTGCGAATAGAAGCAATTTAAAGACGGAGCGCGACGGCGCGAGTCGTGGTCAGAAAATTTTCTAGCAAGAAAATATTTGTGACTTTGACGAGGTATTTTTTATGCAAAAGTATTTTTCTGCTGAAAAATCTTTTCCACATGGCTCAGACCGTCGTCTTCCGCCCTTGCGCTCAGATACCCATCTGAGCTCACTTCAAAAAATCCGTACCCGAGGAAAGTTATAGCGAGAAAGAGGTTTTGTTTTTATAAATTATTTTAGAGGACGAGCACAAATACAAAATACAAGACTTGGATCCCCGCTGAGTACAGCGAGGATGACAATGCGGATACAAGAATGACAGAAATTAATGGAGTACTTTTCTCTTTTGCGTTATAATATACCCATCATGACTATTCACTTCGACGAAGACAAACAAAATCAAAAAGTAAAAACTTTACTAATACAAGAAGAGGAAGAATTAGCGATGATGCTTTCTGGAAAATATGGATTACATTATGTTGATCTTTCTGTTGTTGTAATAAATACAGACGCTCTCCGCCTCATGCCAGAAAAAGAAGCGCGCGAAGCAGGCTTAGCTGTATTCGACAGTGTTGGGAAAAAAT
Source organism: bacterium (assembly GCA_037138095.1). Lineage (GTDB taxonomy): Bacteria > Patescibacteriota > Minisyncoccia > Phycocordibacterales > CAIZIN01 > CAIZIN01. The sequence continues at coordinate 2,090 of JBAXIZ010000093.1, read as the reverse complement.
TAAGCATTGCAATTCTAACTCCCAATACAGAAGAAACAAAACTTGCATTAAAAAATCTTGAGGACAGAGGATACACCCTCACTGTCTATATGGTATCTAAAGCAAGTCTTGAAAAAGCTTGGTCAAGGTACAAAGATCTTTCTTTCGCAATGGAAACAAAAGCAGGATCTATTGATGTTTCCAATGATGAAATCGCAAACCTACTCAAAGAAGTTCGCACAATAGATGATATTCGAATAAAAATACAAGAGGTTCTTTCAATGAAAAAATCTTCAAAGATTTCGAGAATTGTAGAAATCGTGATGGCTGGAGCTATTGCCACAGGATCTTCCGACATTCACGTAGAGCCAGAAGAAAAATCTGTTCGCCTTCGCTACCGACTCGACGGAGTGCTTCAAGATATTTTACAAATCGACCACGATACTCACGAGCTTTTCCTTTCTCGAATAAAACTCCTATCAGGGATGAAACTCAACCTTAAATCTATTGCCCAAGACGGGCGCTTCAGTGTTCGTATTTATGATACAGATATTGAAATACGAAGCTCGATTTTGCCGGGAGCATATAGTGAATCTATTGTGATGCGTATTTTAAATCCAAAAAGTATTCAGGTACCCCTCGAAGAACTCGGTATTCCTAAAAAACTTTTTGATGTGATTATGCATGAGGCAGGAAAACCAAACGGCATGATACTCACCACCGGCCCAACAGGCTCTGGAAAAACAACAACCCTCTATGCTCTTCTCGCAAAAGTACAATCTTCACAAGTAAAAGTAATTACTATTGAAGACCCTATTGAATATCATCTCGCTGGAATTGTTCAAACACAAACAGATGCAAAAAGAGGCTATACATTTGCAACAGGGCTTCGCGCTGCCTTAAGACAAGATCCGGACATTATCATGGTGGGAGAAATTCGTGATGCAGAAACAGCGGAAACGGCAATCCAAGCAGCTGAAACAGGCCACCTTGTATTTTCAACACTTCACACCAACAATGCAGCTGGAACATTTCCACGCCTTATCGACCTTGGTGTTGACCCAAAATTAATAACTTCAGCTGTAACACTTTCTTTAGCACAGCGTCTTGTTAGATGTGTATGTGAATTTTGTAAAAAGGAAGTAGAAATCCCCGAAGATTACAAAAAACTTATTACAGAAATTGTTGATGGAATATACGACCCTGCAGAAAAAGTTCCCGTAGGGAAAATTTATGAAGCTGTCGGCTGTGACAAATGTAATGGCACTGGATATAAAGGAAGAGTTGGTTTGTATGAAGGGATTAAAACAGACGCAAACATTGAAGCCCTGCTTCGCACAAACCCAAGTGAGAGAGATATTAAAGTTGCAGCACATCCACAAGGGATACCTTCTCTTCGAGAATATGGTGTGATACAACTACTTCAAGGAAAAACAACTTTGGTTGAATTAGAAAGAGTGGTGGACCTACGCGAAGCGTAGAACACGACACGAATGATGCGAATGGACTACGACGAATGACGCGAATAGAATACAAGACTGCATTGCATTTTATTCGTGTCATTCGCACTAATTCGTGTATTGGTGTCGAGTAAATAAATTTATTAAAAAAGTTTTCCCCAACTCCTCATTTGCCTTTAAATGAAATCTGGGTAATATAAAAAACGTGGAGATAAAAATAACCTCCACATCTGTGGAGTTTATTTTTATCTCCTTCAGACTATAAATCTCTAAGCAATACTTCTCACCAGATGTGAGAAGCGAGACGACGCTTCTAAGGATAATTCCAGTGTACCAAAAGGAAACCAGAATGTCCTCGAAGAAAAGCCAATAAATGTGAAACACCTAATTGCTTAGAGATTTATAGTTTGAATGTAAAGACAACATAAAAAGCCATCAAAGGCTCTTGGTAGTATCTTAGCACGAAACACTTTTTCTGTCAAGCGTTTGGGGTAGTTGGTAGTTTTTAGTCCGTAGTCCGTAGAAAATCCGAATAGCTCCGCGATCTTTGGTCGCGGAGCTAATTCTCTACCAACTACTTACTACTTACTGCTTTGTACGATATAATATACACACAATGACAAAAGACCCAGTAAAAAACCCAGAAAAAGA
>JBAXIZ010000092.1:0-3042 GCA_037138095.1 bacterium | reverse complement strand
CGGTTATGGTTGACCTCCCTTTATCATACAGGGACGCAATAGCGTCTTGGGTCAGCCAGACAGTATCGCCATCAAAACGCACATCAATTTTGATCTGCCCGTTTTTATCCTTATAGATGACGATTTGTGAATTTTTGTTTTCCATTTGATTATTTTAATTTAATCTTTTCCGTGGTTATTTTTATCCTCTCAACTAATCAAATCAATCGCTTAACGCTGTATTCATTGTGTTGTATTAAGAAGGTTTTTTATCGTCACCACATTCCGCCCCTTGCCTCCCCCGTCTTGAGACTTCCTTTCCGCTATCTCGAAACTAACAGGACTAGCACTGGCCCGAGAGGCAAAAATTCATAATCAGATTCAGGATGTTTTTCATTTTTTGATTATTTCTCTAGTATAGTAGCGTTTTTCATTTTGTGAAGAATTGAATTGCACTTTAATCAAGAGATCAATCACAATACCAAAGCTAAAAAGAATAACAGCGGTTAAAAAAACAAAAGAACCGACCAAAAAATAGCCACTTCTGTTGATGCTTGTACCAGAGAAGATTTTTTGATAGAGCGAAACAAACAAAGAAATAGAGCTTATTATAAAAAGAAAAAGACTTGCATAACCAAAAAGATGCAAAGGTCTTTGTGAATATTTTTGGATGAACCAGATATAAATCAAATCAATAAAACCCCGAACCGCCTTGGTGTAGCCATATTTACTTTTTCCTACAGTCCGTGGATAGTGTCTCACAACCATTTCCCCAATCCGAAAACCTTTCCACTTGAGCAAGGCGATAATGTAGCGATGCATTTCTCCGCCAATATCCAAAGCTTTTACCGCTTCTTGACGATAGACGCGGAGGGTGCAGCCAGTATCATGCACCGTTGTGCCAATAAAGGCTTTCCGCAAAAACTGACCAATGATGGTTAGAGCATTGATTCCTTTTTTATCTAAACGATTTTTTCTCCAACCAGCCACAACATCTAAATTCTTTGTTTTGAGCATTTCAAGTAACAAGGGAATATCGGCTGGATCATTTTGTCCATCGCCATCCAAAGAAACAACAAACTTACCCTTGGCCATTCTAAAACCGGCGTCCAAGGCTGTGGCCTGTCCATAATTGCGATTTTGATTGATGATGATAAGGTTGTTCAAAGAATTAAGCTCGGCAAGCGTATTGTCTCGACTTCCATCATTGACATAGATTATTTCAAAATCATCGCAGATTTTTGAAACAGCATCTCTAATGCTTTTATCCAATTTTATGACATTTCCTTCTTCATTATACAAAGGGACAACTACTGATAAATACATAGGCAATAGCTTTAGTAAATAAATCATTCCCAAAAAGGGAAGACAGTAGTCAAGAATTATGGGTTCTTTAACATCTTTGGGCAAGGCAAGACCTTGCAATTTTTAATATAATGTGCTTAAATGGTGGGTTAATTATTAATTCATTATTTAAAACTATGCAAAAAAATGAGATTAAAAAAATATACAAGCTAGATGGCTATATTTTTGATAAATTTGAAGAACGAGATTCCAATATCATTCTTCATTGCCACATTCAAGGAAATTCAATGAAGTTAAAAAGCGAAACAAGCAAAACTGTAAATCAGACTAGAAACAGATTAATCGCGCATTCTATGTTCGAAGATAAAAAAGTTTTTATCTCTATTGAACAAAGAAGATTCTATTTTCCAAAACACAAACAGAAGCTTTGGGAGTCCTTGCCACAGGTAAAGAAAAAACAGCAATCGACAATCACTTTTAAAAAAACTCTTTAACGGCATTAAGAAATACAAATTATAGCGGATTGGCAGAGTCCAGGCATGTCAGCAAAATGTCTGCTTTGAGATTAATCGACGAAATAGTTGACTCATCTCTCAACTGGAATAAACCCATCAAAAGAATCGGTATGGACGGTAAGGGAATTGGAAACCGAAAACAAGTTTTTAATATTACTAATTTGGTAGACAATCAAGTAATTGGCGTATTGCCAAATCTGACTCAAGAAAAATTAAAACAGGTGCTATTAACCGTCGATGTTAAGTTTAGAAAAGCAGTAAAAGAGGTGTGTATTGACATGGATTCATTCTTTCCAGCAATTATTCGAGAATGCTTTCCTAATGCAAAAATAGTCATTGATCATTTTCATGTTATCAAATGGGCGGTCTATTTGTTAAAAGAAGAAAAGAAAATATTCCAAGACATCAACAAGGAAAAATACAAGATTGATCAGTATCTCATGATTCCAGCACACAAATTGACCGAGGTTGAATTTCAGAAATTAACAAAGGTGTTCGACAAGGTTCCCGAGCTTAAAAGCGATTGGAAGATTATGCACCAACTCAGAAAAGTATACTGGCAAGATGACAGGGCTAACGCCGAGACACAATTGTTACATGTCATTAAGCTCTGCAAGGAATCAAAATCAGTCTACATGAAAGATTTGGCTAAAACTCTAACGAGGTGGTTTGAGGAGATTCTTAACTACTATCTCTCGAAGACTACCAATGCCTATACTGAAGGTATTCATAATCATTTCGAACGGATTAAAAGAAATCATTTTGGAATTAGAAATATTGAACGCTTCTGTAAGAGGCTTCTATTTTGCCTTATGCCCATGTCGGCATTCCTGAATTTACTTGCCCAAAGATGTTAAAGAACCATTTTTTCAGTCGCTTGCAAGTCTTTAAAGATGAAATACCACTAGCGTCGCGTTGAGCGACTCCGAGCTCGTTAAAAATTAACTAGTTATAGAATAAATTCGTTGTTTTTAACTTGTACACGATTTCAATTTGAAAAATAGTGTATTCGCTAAAATTAGTAAATAATTTTCAAAAAATATTTTTTACTAATTTTAGCGAATACGTATTTCCTGTTCATGCTAAGATAATTTCATTAATTATTAAAATGAAATATCTATGCATGCCGGAAAACATATTTTTTCGCAAATCATTGAATTCATTCCTCGCCGCGAATTTGACAGATTCGTAGAGAAGTACAAAGGCAATAGTTGCATCCGCAATTTTGACTGCCGGGATCAGT
>JBAXIZ010000091.1:0-3054 GCA_037138095.1 bacterium | reverse complement strand
GTCTTGCAGTCGGGTCCCATCCCGACTTCACGAAGATGACAGAGGGGCATTAGATTTGCTTTTGATTTTTTTACTTTTACCTTTGAGTTTTGAGTTTCATGTACCAGCTTATTGCCGTTGTCTGGTATAAATTTTGACTTGTCCCTCCAAACTTTTTGCCATTGCTTCGCTTGAATACAGGCGAAGCATGAGAGAAAACAGGATGGCAAAAACTTAGTAGGGTAAATGTGTATAAATAAATTTGTAAAAAAAAATTAAATGTTATAAAATATTACATATATGGCAAACCGGCACCTTTCACGTTCTATTGTTCTTCAAACACTCTTCGAGTGGGATTTCCTTAATAAGGATATAAAAGATTTAAAAGATATGCTTTCACGTAATGTGAAGGAGTTTGCTCCCGGCATGGGCGATGAAGGTTTTATGCAAAAACTTCTTGATGGTGTTATCGCTAAAAAAACAGATATTGATCAAATTATTACAAAAGCTGCTCCAGATTGGCCAATAGAAAAAATTGCTACTATTGATAGAAATGTTTTAAGAATTGGACTTTTCGAATTACTATTTTCTGCTCGCAACGAAGTGCCTCCAAAGGTTGCTATCAACGAGGCTATTGAGCTCGCTAAAACATATGGTGGAGAAACAAGCGGTAAGTTTGTAAACGGAGTTCTTGGTGCAGTTTATAAAGAACTGGGAGAACCGGGCAAGGAAGAAGTTTCAAAGAAAAAAAGAAAAGAAACTCCTTATGAAGAAATGCCAATTAAAAAACTTGGTGGTGCTGTGGTGTATGCAAGAGAAGGAGAACAAATTTATTTGGCTCTTGTGCATGATGTGTTTGGGCACTGGACTCTTTCAAAAGGCGGAATTGAAAAAGATGAAGAAGTCGAGGAAGGAACCATTCGAGAAATTAAAGAAGAAATAGGTTTGGATATTAAAATTGTTGAGGAGCTTGGAAGTAATGAATATATTGCCTCAGATCCTGAGCTTGGAAAGATACGAAAGCAGGTAAATTACTTTTTAGCTGAGTCGCCTTTTGTAGATTTGGGCTTCCATAAGACAGGTGGGCTTGATGATGCAAAATGGTTTAAAATTGTAAATATTCTTGACTTAAATCTATATGACGATATAGTGCCAATATTCACCAAGGCTATAAATATCCTCCTTGGGCAGAAAAGCTAGGAAAATGGAAAGATTAGAAACTTTTGAACAGAAGAATAATGTAAACTTTAAAAATAAGGACCTTTTAAAACAGGCCTTTATTCACCGTTCGTATTTGAATGAAAACAGGGATTTGGGGCTGGGCCATAATGAAAGGCTTGAATTTCTTGGAGATGCTGTGCTCGAGCTTGTTGTGACAGATTTTTTGTATAATAAATATAAAGATAAATCAGAAGGGGATTTGACCGCTTATCGCTCAGCTCTTGTGAATGCCAATACCCTATCTTCTGTGGCCACAGAAATTGGAATTAATGATTTGCTATTCCTTTCAAAAGGTGAGGCAAAAGATAAAGGACGAGCAAGGCAGGTAATTCTTGCCGATACTTTTGAGGCGGTGATCGGTGCTATATATATGGATCAGGGTTATGAAGGAGCGAAAAATTTTATTGCACAAAATCTTTTTGGTTTGGCCGAGGGGATTGTTTCTGGAGGACTTTGGATGGATGCAAAAAGTAGATTTCAAGAAAAAGCACAAGATAGATTAGGAGCGACTCCGGCATATAAAACAACAAAGGAAGAGGGTCCCGACCATGATAAACAATTTACAGTTGGTGTTTTTGTGGGGGGTGAACTTATTGCGGAGGGTAGTGGAAAATCAAAACAGGAGGCGGAGCAGGAGGCGGCTAAGCGTGCCCTCGAAACTCGGGGCTGGTAGCTTTGGCTAGTTTGTAGTGAGTAGGTTGTAGTGAGTAGAAAATACAGAATACAAAAATTCAAAAACCCAGAATTTTCTGAAGGAAAATTCTGGGTTTTGCATTTTTGTATTTTCTACTCACTACTCACTACAACCTACAAACTAGTTTACAAACTAATCTACAACCCACTCACTACTTACTACTCACTAACGACGTTCTTGAAAAAATCTCTTTTCTAACATCATCAGCAAAAGTTTTTTCAACAAAGGGGAATTTTATTTCAGTCTGATGACTGTGGTTGTTATCGTCATCTTCTCCTCCGGTAATAATATGCAATCGGCACATTCCAAACATTCGATAAAAAAGAGGCTGATCCATATCCACATTTTCTATATGTCTGTATGGAGTTGTTGTTTCGTTTTTATGTATTAGACCTTGTTTTATACTAATGCCCTGTTCATCTAACATAAAATAAAAAGTCATATGATTTATTAAAGTTCGAATAATTGCTATTAGCCAAGCAAAAAGTGCTATTAATAAACCTAAAACAAGTGCAAAGTCTAATACTTTAGTTGTAAGTAAAACAATTTGCTCTGAATTTTGAAAGGTAAAAACATTTTCCATATCTATTGTTTTTACAAAAACAAGCCCTATCCAAATAAAAGAAATTGTTATTGGAGCAAAACTATTTTGAAGTAACATTATAAAAAAAGTCTTGGTGCTAAGCCTTTGATAAGTTTCGTATTTCATATGGTTAAAGTTTATCACGAAATAGATTTTGGTTCCAAGACATATCGCGTACTTAATATAAATCTGTCGTGTTAACTAAATTTTTAATTTTTAATTTTAAATTTCAAAATAATGTATGAATTTTTGAATTTTTAAAAATTATAACATTAAAAAATTATTTAAAAATTATCCCAGATAATGCAATAAACTGGGACATGAAAATTACAAAATTAAAAATTATGCTTAGTATATGGCCTGTAATAAAGCTTTTTCTACTACACAGTATGTTTTTATTGACTCCTGTACGTCTAAGGTGTATAATATAGGATGTAAGTGTTTCTCATTGTGCTACTAAGGCGATGCCTGTGTGTGTAAGTGAGAGGGGGTAGTCGCGCTTTACGTTTAATTTAAAGACTACGAAGAATACAATGGGAAAGAGACTATATGTAGGAGGTTTGCCTTACAGTACTAA
>JBAXIZ010000090.1:0-3071 GCA_037138095.1 bacterium | reverse complement strand
GTTGACTTTGTCAACCTGTTATGTTTATTTACTTTTTAAAACGTAAGAAAATTAATCCCTACGCAATAAAAATAATTGTTGAATGTGAGCGAGAAAAATACTCGAAAACAACTTCTCTGCACTAATAATCCTTTACAGAATTATTGAAAAGAAAAAATCTAAATCTCGCGATTTAAATTATTTTTTTTATAGGAGGTGATCCGTCCGCAGGTTCCCCTACGGACACCTTGTTACAACTTAGCCCCCCTCGCAAAACCAAGAATCATTCACACCTAACGGTGTGAATTCATCCAGACTCTACTCGGCTGGCTTGATGGGCGGTGTGTGCAAGGCTCAGGGACTTATTCACCGCAAGTTAATGACTTGCGATTACTGGGGATTCCAACTTCATGAGGGCGGGTTACAGCCCTCAATCCGAACTGAGGATAATTTTGCGGGATTCGCGCCCCCTTTCGGGTTAGCATCCAATTGTATTATCCATTGTGTGTCGCGTGTTGCCCAGGAAATTCGGCTCATACAGACCTACCGTTGACAACTCCTTCCTCCATATTACTATGGCAGTCCCTCTAGAGTGCTCCGAAACAAATTCCGGATCGCAACTAAAAGTATTGGTCTCGCCCGTTGCCTGAGTTAACAGGAAGCCTCACGGTACGAGCTGGCGGTGGCCATACAGGACCTCTCAGCGTGTCATAAAAGCCCTTCAGACTGTTAATCACTCTGCTGTCCTTCCTGGTAAGATTTTCTGGCGTTGCATCCAATTAAACCGCAACATCCACCCCTTGTGTGAGCCCCCGCCAATTCCATTAAGTTTCACCCTTGCGGGCGTACTCCCCAGGCAGTAGACTTATTGCCTTCGCGTCGGCACTCGCAGTCCATAAAGGAAAACGAACACCTAGTCTACATCGTTTACAGCTGGGACTAAAAGGGTATCTAATCCTTGTCGCTCCCCCAGCTTTCATCTCTCACTGTCGGGATAGTTCTCGTAAAGCGCCTTCGCTACTGGAGGTCCTTTTAGGATCATCGCATTTCACCGCTACCCTAAAAATTCCCTTTACGTCTCACTTCCCCAAGCAAAGCAGTATCTTTAGCAATTCAATTCGTTAAGCGAATTGATTTCACCAAAGACTTACTCAACCAGCTACAGGTGTTTTAGGCCCAATACAAGTGGGAACCACTTAGGGATTACGTATTACCGCGGCGGCTGGCACGTATATTACCCCCCCTTTATTCGCCAAGCTTTTTAGGCTTAGCAAAAGGCCACAGTGTGGCCACTCGAAATTCCCCTATCGCGCTTTCGCGCAGTGTAAAGACTTCGAAACTGCTGCACCCCGTAGGGCTAGGGACCTTATCTCAGTTCCCTTCTCCGGGCGCCCCCTTTCAGGGCCCGTACGCATCATAGGCTTGGTGGGCAGTTACCCCGCCAACTACCTAATACGTCGCAGTCCCATCCTCAAGCGAACACAGCCGGAATATAGGCTGTTCCCTTTCGACAATAAAACATTCCAGTATATATTGTCTATATAGTATCGTCCCCAGTTTCCCGGGATTGACTCTTCTTGAGGGTAGATTAACTACGTGTTACTGAGCCGTACGCCAAACCCCATTACCTGAGATTTGCGACTTGCATGTCTAATCGAATTTCGATAGCAGTTTCCGCCAGTAGGATCAGCTGGAATTACATTTACAATAGTAAAAGCAATTTTCAGTTTGATCCATGATTATGCTGACATCATTAGATGCCACTTGCATGGAAAAACATTGTACTTAATTTGGAATTGGTTTGAGCTATAATTCTCTCACCATGGCACTAATTAATTAATTATTACCACTATTTAATGTACTGAATCAATAAAGATTCAATTCACCAATTCTCACATCCAACATCACACCAAAAAAAACTTTGGTGCTCACAACCTGAGTCAGACTAGAAGCAGAGTACTCGTGAAAGCATCCGCCAATGCCCTTACAGGGTTATGAATATCAAATGAATCTTGACTCAAAGTCAAGGTGTTCAAATCGAGAACTTGAAGCCATTAGTACGAATACCAATAACTCAATTATACTCTAGCAAAGGATGCCACCAGGCAAAATCCTAATTGCTATACATATATGGTGCCACCAACCTTTATAAACCTATCGGGCACTTTTCCAAAAACTTCCTCTTTTGGCTTATAATGGTTCAAATGGCTAAAATGAGCTACTGTGAGTGGTTTTAGCAAGTAAAAAATTGGCACTTTTTGAACATTTTTTGCACTTTTAGGGTTTTTAAACCAAAAATAGGGTTTTTTGATGAAAATTTCAAGAAAAAGAAGAATTTAGCTTATTAGTTCAATTATTTTTCTAACAACTTGGTCATATTTTTGCTTTTTTAGTTTACAAACTTTTTTTGTAATTTGATTTATGTTTGCAGTGAATAACATGTTTGCCCTAATGTAACTATCAATCATCAAACTGCCACTTTCAGTTTCACTTTTTTTTAACTCAATTGCATACTCATCTTTAATTGAATTTTTTGAGGTTATTTGACAAAGTAAAATATCTTCATTCATTTCATTAGATAAAACCAAACAAGGACGCATTTTTGTAGTAGATAAATCCGTATAAGGAAAAGGAAAAACTACTAAATCTCCTTTTACAAATTTTTCCATGCTTCATCCTCTTCTTTTGTATTCCAAAGTTTTAAAAGAGATTTTTCACTAGCTAAATAAGTACGAAACCCGCTAACTTTTTCATTTTCTTTTTCAAAGAGTTTTTCTCGAATTGTTTCCCTAATAAATTCCTGTATATTCCCATACCCTAAAGTTTTTGAGTATTTTTTTGCTTCAGAGTAGATTTGATCAGAAAGTTTCAAATTAATTTGAGTACCCATAGATACTAATTGATATCTAAAGGTATTTAAATATTTGTTCAAATCCTTTCCAAACATAAGCATCATTTTCATATGAAACCCTTTTTGAAAAATTGATTCAATTTTCTGTTTAAAAAGAATTCCAAACCAATTTGCCGACGTGATAGATATTTTTCACTTTTTCAGTGCAACTTTTTTGTATTCCTTAACCAAAATATCCATG
>JBAXIZ010000089.1:0-3083 GCA_037138095.1 bacterium | reverse complement strand
TAAGAGTACAAACCCTCTTCTAATATTTGCGCCCGTATTCTCATTTCGAATGAAGGTATTCTGCCTCTTCCCGAATATGATAAAGCGGTTTCTGTGGCAACGGCATCGCCTTCCATTAGCCACGAAGGGACAAACAATCCCAAAGATGTTGCGCTTATTTGTTCGCCGAAAAGCCACGAGAGCGCTTTGGTAAAGCCAGTGTTTAAAGTGTTTATTTGTGCAGCGTGGCGGTACTCGTGAATAGCCAATTGGTCGAGCCAGTCTTGGGCGTAATTGTCTTGTGGCGGACAAGAATAAAACTCTATCCTCTTGGGTGCCCAAAGACTAAAGGCATTCGACGATACACTTCTGTTATGAATAACGATAGGCATTTTCTTAGGAGGCATTCCAATGGTAGCACTTGCTTTTTCATGAACCACAGCAAAAGTGTTGGCAAGTTTCTGTGCGTTATTTTCAAAACCTTTAGGGAAAATGATGGTAAAGTTTCCGGTCTTTATCTGCATCCATTTCACAGAAGCAGGGTCTTGACCAATCACATAATACTGTGCGGAAACAAAAGTGGAAAAAGCGAAGAGTATAAAAAGAAGAATGTTTTTCTTGTTCAGCATGAATAAACATTTTGAATGATACAAACCTACAGCAAATTGAATACATACGCAAATGCGAGCTCATTAGTTAATAGTTGTCTGTTTGTCATCTGTGATTGCCCCTCTAAATCTCCCCAATTGGGGAGACTTAAAGAAAAAGAATTGAACGCGGATACCGCAGATTGTTTATGATTTAATAAGATTTTAAAAATAGCCCATAGGGCTTTAATATCAATAAAAAGATAAGGTAGGAAAGATTTTTTTTGCCCATAGGGCATTAACAGAAATGTGTTTTTTTTTCTTTCTTTTTCTCTGTTCTTTTGTCTTGCCACAAAAGAACCAAAAAGTCAAGGAAAATTTAATTCCCTGCGATGGCTGTTTACCCACAACCTGCACCTCAGCTACAGCCATCCCATCCAACACACAAGAGGCTGCCCCACCAAATTTTCCATTTGCCGACGCTTTAAGAAAGTTGGGACTCAAACAGCGGATGCTTATGCACTACCCATCGCAAAGTCATTTCCCTCGAAAACGATAAAAAATCCTCAGAAGGCCGGAACTTTATTTGCTGGGCCTACGCTTTGAAAAGAGAAGGTGAATTGTGAAGAGGATGAAACAGACTCAAAGTGTGAACCGTGAAGAGTGAACTGTGAAGAGGATGAAAAAAACTTGCATACAAGAAACTTCATCTCAGAGGAATGCAGATGAATCTGGCAGGTGCGAAAATGAATCTGACTACCAAGCAATAGAGTATGGCAAGCAAGCAATTGAATCTCGGGAGTGAGCAATTGAGTCTCGGGAGTGAGCAATTGAGTCTCGGGAGCAAACAATTGAATCTCGGGAGCAAGCAATTGAATCTCGGGAGCAAGCAATTGAATCTCGGGAGTGAACAATTGAGTCTCGGAAGTGAGCAAATGAATCTCGGGAGCAAACAATTGAGTCTCGGAAGCAAGCAATTGAGTCTCGGGAGTGAACAATTGATACATGGGGGTAAACATTTTAGAGAGACTGTTCAAAGTATGAATCTCTCAATAAGTAAATTTGAGTTTTTATATAATGAGACTGTTCAAATAACTGTGTCAAAATATAAAATAATAAATTTGACATACTTATGCAAGAGAAAATTAATTGGGATGAGTTCAGCAAAAAAGCTGGAGAGCTTATCCGACAAGGCAAACCGCTTACAGGCGAAGGAGGGATTTTTAGTCCTTTAATAAAACAAATAATTGAAGCATCTCTTGAAGGCGAACTAGATTCACATCTAAATGAGACACGCCAAAAAGAGCGCAACAGAAGAAATGGCCATACGCAAAAAAATCTCAAAAGCTCGCTGGGCGGCATTGAGATTTTTGCCCCACGCGATCGCAATGGCAGCTTTGAGCCCCAAACTATAGAGAAGCGTCAAACGATGCTTCCTAGTGACTTAGAAGACAAAATACTTGGCTTGTATGGACTTGGTATGAGCTATAGTGATATCCAAACCCACTTAACAGAGATGTATGGATTGTCAGTTAGTGATGGAACCATTAATTCTATTACAGACAGAGTTATCCCTGCAATACGAGAATGGCAAAGTCGTCCATTGGAAAGACTTTATGCAATAGTATGGATGGATGCTATTCACTTCAAAATACGAGAAGATGGAAGAGTAATTACAAAAGCTGTTTACTCTGTATTAGGCGTCAACATGAATGGAGACAAGGAAGTATTAGGATTATATTTAGGCCACAATGAAAGTGCTACTTTTTGGCTACAAGTATTAAGTGATTTAAAACAGCGTGGAATAGAAGATATTCTCATTGCGAGTATTGACAATTTACGAGGGTTTGCTGATGCCATTGAAAATATTTTTCCAAAAACAGAAGTTCAACTATGCATTATTCATCAACTTAGAAATAGCATAAAATATATTCCATGGAAGCATTACCGCGAGTTTGTAAAGGATTTAAAACTTGTATATAAAGCTAGTTCATTGGAATTAGCTGAACACAATTTAGACTTACTAGAATCTAAATGGGGAAAGCAATATCCTATTGTTATTAAAAGTTGGCGAGCAAACTGGAATAGGCTCAGTCAATATTTTAAATATCCAGAACCTATTAGGAAGCTAATCTACACAACGAATACCGTAGAAGGTTATCATCGAATGATTAGAAAAGTTACAAAATCTAAAGGAGCATTTACTTCAGATATGGCTATGCTAAAGCTTGTTTATCTAGCAACTATACAATTTAATAAACGATGGCAAAAAAATATTAGTAGCTGGCCACAGGTTCTTAATCAATTATGTTGTTACTTTGAAAACAGAATTAATGAAACTGACACAGTTCATTGAACACTCCCTATATAATTTATGTTTTATTAGGTTTGTTTTACTCAATATTACATTAAAACATATTATGTGTATAATATTTTATTAGTTTTGCTGTTATAATCACACAATTAATAAATTATTTACAAACATTAAAACTTAAGATTATGACATCAGAACAAGAA
>JBAXIZ010000088.1:0-3138 GCA_037138095.1 bacterium | reverse complement strand
TTCTTCAATTTTACGAATTGGGATATCGTAATATTCACCACGAAGTGAAAGCACGTCTAGGTCGGAAAGCCCACGAGCAAGAAGAGCTCCCTCAAGAGAAGTTTTTGTTAATTCTAGTTTTAGGGACGAAACATCGTCCTTGTTTATTACTTTTTTTTCAACAAGAAATTCGAGAAATGTCATATAAATATTTTAGTTACCCGCCCCCACAGTACTTGATGCTGTCCCTGTTTGATTAGTTGATGTGGATGTTTTAGAAACGGTAGAAACTCTTCCGGGGATAAAGTTCTCAACTCCAATAGGAGAAAATGGGTTTATACGGCCAACAGGCTCAGGATTCAAAGACTGGCTAAAATCTCGCAAACTTAAAAATGTTTTGTCACTGAACACACTGGAATCAAGTCTTAAAGTTTTTAATTGATTTAAAGCTGAAAGAACTTCTGCCCCCATTTTAGATGTATCTCCCGAATTTTGTTGTACCAAAAGATCGGTTGGGGCGTTCGTGCGGGTAAGGTAGTTATATCCAAAGAAGCCCACTCCTGCAATGACTAAAACTATAATTGTTGTTTTTACGATAGATGACATAGTTTTTTATTTAAGCCAATATGTTTTTAGCGAAACATCAAATGAATAAATGTTGTTAGCTCCCGGTGTAAGACTAATATTTGTAACATCAACTATTCGCAAACTGCTCTCCAAATCCTCTAGGAAAGTTAAAAATGTATTATAATCGGCGGTGACAGAAAAGCCCATAGGGATAGTGCCGTATTTGGCCTCTCCCGCGGTAATAGTTGAGATTGAATCTTTTTTACCAGAAGCATTAGGTGTTGATGTGTCAAGACGAACATTTTTTATAACAAGGCCATAACGCTTTGCAATTCCATCCATATCAATAATCAACCTAACGTTATCCACAGTATCTGGCAAAAGTTTATTTAGCTTATCGAGATCTTCTTTTGAAAAACTGTCGTACTTATCCTGAAGGGCTTTTCTTTGTTTTAGCAATTCTGTAGATTTATCTAACACATCTTGATATTGAGCGTATTTCACCTGCAAATCTTTCACCCTCTTATACACAGGGTCGGTAACAGTAAAAAATAAAACAACTGAAATTATTACAAAAAGTATTGGTGTTATTGATTTCATATATTTTGTGAATTAGCTGGTACTTGTGTGTTGGCGGAATCAATTGTTTGCCCAAGATTTTTCTGATATGAAATAAGATTTTTATCCAAAAGTGCAGTTAGGGTAAATGTGACATTTCCATTTTGATCTGGATTTAAGTTTGAAAAGATAGGACTTTTTATGTATTGATTTTGTTTGCCAAACTCTTCAGACTGAAGAGCCACAGTGCCATAGCTCTTTGCAATACCGTTCAAAACAACTTTCACTGTACCGTCAGCTTCGTATGAATATGAAAAATTTGTATAAGAAATAGTTTTTAAGGTGTGAGATGCTAAAAATCCAAAAATGGTAGAAGCTCCAACGTGGCTACCCAGCAAACTCTTTGAGGTTTCTATTTTTGTATTTAGTCTATTTACGTATCCAATAAAAGCTTGGTCAAATTGTTCTCTTGCTACCACAAGAGCCTTTTCACTAGTTGCAACTTTTTTGGTTAATGTGTATTCCCAAGCATATACCGCGGCCGAAAGAACTAAACTTCCTAAGAAAAGTATTACGGCAACTATTGCAAAAAAATCGATTGATTTCTTTACAACGCCTTCCGATGCAACGATCGGTTTTTTTGGTATAAATGATGTTTGAAATTTTGGTTCCATAAAAATGTACTGTTATGTATATTATAATACGAAAATAAAAAAATGCTATTGTATTTCTTGCAAGCGACGCATTGCCACTCCCATTGCCACAGAAAAGCTCACTCCAGTCCTCTTTAAAACGTCATTTAGGAAAGCTGGTGTTTCAACTTTAGAAAAAGGAAGAGCGAGAGAAACTTTTGTATTTAACTTTTTACTTGCATATTCAGCAAAACCATTAAGTGCCACGCCTCCACCAGAAAGTAAAACCTTGGCCACATTTTTATTGTACTTTCTTTCATAATTTAACAAAACAGTATTTACTTCAGAAAGTATAGGATCAATAACAAGCCCCACAATATCAATAATTTGTTTATCTTCTTCGGGAAGGTTTCCCCCAAAATTAATTTTCAACTTTTCAGCTTGATCTGTGGGAACCCCCAAAGCCGAAGCTATGGAAAGTGTTAAGTCTTGGGAACCTTTGCTTATAATATGAGAGTTGCGTATTACTCCCCTTTCAATAATATAAAGTTTTGTACCGCCCGCACCCATATCAAAAATCATTACGGGCTCAGCATCTTGATCTAGCACAGCTCTGGCTGTACTAAACATTTCTATTTCAAAAAAACCAGCCTCGAGTTGTGCCCCAGATACAATATTTGATGAACGAGTAAGCACATCATTGTGAATAGCAACAATTAAAACTTGAACCTTTTTTTGCTTTTCTTCAACTACTCCCTCTTTTGGTAAGTCTGGGGATGAGGTGTCGGGAATATCTTCTGCTGTGGGGATGACAAACCAATCTAAAGTAACTTCAGAAATAGGTACCGGAATATATTTTCGCGCCTCAATAGGAACCATTTGATTTAATTGCTTCTCTGAAAACATTGGCATTTCAATAGTGAAAACCATACTTGATTTAATAGGGATAGCGAAACCACAATTTTTTGTTGTGATATTTGATTCTTTCATTACGTCCTTTAGGGCTTCTATTATTTTTTCTGGAGGAAGGTTTGTGGCTTGGCCAGTTTGAAAACCTCCGTATGGCCCAAGAGCCAGCTCGCCATATGTTTCCAGAACCGCTTTCCCTTTTTTCTTTTTTAATTGTACAATTTTAATCGACGCGGATCCTATATCAACGCCAAAAACACTCTCCTCTTTAGAGTTTAGAAAACTTTTGAATATGTTGGAGAATGAATAAGACATACAAATTCTTTATTATTATATCATATATATATGAATTATTTAAAAGTATTTTGGGAAAATAGCTGTGGATATTTAATAGACATATTATTTATACCAAGAAATGATGTTTTTGATAGGAACAAAATACACACATTGCCTACCGCAGTAAATGATAACTCTTATATTTTCTCTATTTTCT
>JBAXIZ010000087.1:0-3286 GCA_037138095.1 bacterium | reverse complement strand
TTGCAAAGGCTCAGGATTTCAAAAATAATGGTATCCAGGTAAGGACGATTACTCTGATTCTCACCGATGGTGACGATTGTCATTCACATACAAGCACAGCTGCTGATGTATCTAAGATTGTCACAGATATGCTCAGAAGTGAAGATCATATCGTTGCTGCTATGGGATTTGACAATGGATCATGCAATTTCAAAAAAGTATTTTCCGATATGGGAATCCCCGATCGTTGGATATTGACTGCAAATGCAAATCCAAGTGAAATCCGTAAAGCATTCCAGGTTTTTAGCCAGAGTGCTGTTAGAGCATCTCAGAGTGCCGCTCATTTTAGCCAGACCAGTCTTGGTGGGTTTGGTAATTGAGATGTGATAAAAACTTGAATTTTTATGAGAGTTTTTAGACATCGAGATTATACCGGCGATTTTTGACGCATAAAGTACGAAAGTAATTTATGATTTCAAAAACAGTCGGTGTGGTAGCAAAGAAGTTTTCTTTTTGCTTAGCCAAGGATTAGATAAGACCCGTACTGTTTTTCAGTGCGGGTTTTTGTTATTGTAATAGATACAATTATTTACTGTCATTCCGACTATGTGCTCCTTTTATAAAGGAGCTGGCTGCGAAGTAGACTGAGGATTTATTATAACCGGGATCTACTTTCTATACGTCATTCCGGCGCTAAGTTTTGCAGCCGGAATCTACTTTTTTTATTTTTTGTTCGACAGGTTTATTTTATCTAACGTTATTTATGGATGGCTTTGCCCTCAAAACCACCTACTCACTTTTTGCCATTGCTGCAAAAAGTAAGCAAAAAAATCTAGCCAACACTAGTGTTTTGTAAGTATTGAATTTATGTAATTATACGAAGGACCTTCGTCCCCATCCACCATAGCGTGACGGGACCCACTCAGCTCCTTTAGTTTATATTGAATTCACATTATTTATAGTAACTATCTCACACAAATAGTGTTGGCCTTAGTTAATGAAGAATTGAATCGTTGACTAAATTTCATTTAATACTCATAGCAATATTTACAAATCTACTAAGCGAAAAAAGTGTAAAGCTGGAAAGACCATATAGTAGCAAATTGCCAAAACACACGCAGGCTGTTTTGGCTTGAGTTTTTGCTTACTTTTGAGTCAAGTCAAAAGTAAGTCTTAGCGAAACGATTATATTATTTAAGATTCCGGCTGCAAAATTTAACCCTTTGACTTCGCAAAGGACGAGCGCCGGAATGACTAGTAATTTTAAAAAAAATCTTCCGCGATAAATAACCACGGAAGACTTTGCTACTGTCATTTCGACCGCAGTGAAGAAATCTCTTTTGTTATTCAGAGATCTCTCGACAAGCTCGAGATGACAAGTGAAAATAATTATTCGTATGACTCGTCAACAACCGTAACATACGGAAATGTTGCCAATAAAATTGCTTCAATCAAACTTATGGAATCCTGACCAGATAATCCCCTTCCACTGAAAGGATAATTATCATAGCGTTTTCCAGTACAGTTGATATTGACCTGACAAACCTGATTTGTGGTTTGATGGACGACATAATCAACTGTTTCATGATCCAATTCTTTGGAAGCAACGATACTGATTTGCTGACCATAACCAGAAGTTTTTACCCAGTGCAATGCTTTTTTCAATCCCTCTTTTCCTTCCATCTTGAAGGCAAACATGATAGGACCAAATTGTTCTTCATTTGCAATGCGCATATCTTCAGTTACATCCACCAAAAGAACCGGATGCATATATCCGCCATTTACCATGCCACCACATTCATTGGCAATCTTAGCTCCCTTATCAAGTGCATCTTTTAAAAGTTTTTGTAACCACGATACGCTCCCTGGTAACAAAGGAGGAATATCAATTCCTTCTTCCCATGGCATCCCGATTTTAAAGTTGTCAAACTCCACAATACATCTTGCAATAAACTCATCATAAATTTCTGCATCAATGTAATTTTTTTTGGTAGCAGTACAACGCTCTCCCTTGTTGTTCCTAATAGATGAATCAACGGCTAGTTTAACGAGCAAATCCATGTTTGCACCCTTGAGTCCAAATAAAGGATTCTTTGCAGCTAAACCTTTGAAACTTCCAACCTGGTGAGGATTTTTAATTTTTTTACTGATCGCATCTGCGGTCCATGTCCCACCAATAAAAGCAAAAAATTCCAAATTACCACTTGATACCACCGGTGAAATCACTTTTCTTCCATCTCCATAAAGTGTCGTTACAACACCATTTGGAAGTGTCTTTGCAAAACATTTAATGATAGGCTCAAGCAGAAGAATACCGGACTTTGCAGGCTTGATAGTCACTACATTGCCAGTAAGAAGAAGAGGAACTACAATTTGTAGTGTTTCATTCAAAGGGTAGTTTGATGGTCCCATCGAAAGCACTCTGCCTGCGGCATTGTGTCCCAATGTAAATGTCAGATGTCCTTCTTTGGATTTTTTTTCCCAATTGCTGACCAATTTTTCGAAAGTGTTGCATGTATCTGTGAGATAATTTACAGTCCTGTCAAATTCTGCATAAGAATCCTTCAAAGACTTACAAGTTTCCCACATAATATATAGAACAACAAGTTTTCTTGCTTTTTTCATCTCTTCTATGAACAGACGAATGCATGCAGTTCTCTGTTGGTGAGTCATCATGGGCCATTGACCATTACCATCATCCCATGCTTTGGACTGAGCAGCAATAATTTCATTAACCATCATTTCGTTCATCATAGGAACCTTGCCAAGATATACTGGCTGGCCAGCTACACTAATTGGCGAAAAGATTTTCTGGTATCTCCCATATTTCATATGAGAAGTTATTCCGTTAGCACCAAGGAAATAAGTTTGTTCCAATGGCTCAATCCTGTGTTCGAATGGGATATCCCAAAAAGAATCAGGAAAGATGTTTTCAATTTTGTTTTTAAGATTTGACATAAAATTCTGATTTTGTTTTAGTTAGTAATTTTTTTTGATTCTTTGAATTGTTGCAGTTGAGATTGAAGCTTTTCAAGGTTTAATTTATAAGACCCAATTTCTGATTTAAATAACAAGACTCTGTTATGAAAGTCTCTGTCTTCAATATCCATTTTTTGTAAGATAGAGCTAGGGCCTTCTGTTTCAATCCTTTTTAATCTCTCTTCAGTTTGGAATATTTTGAATTCTATTTCAAATATTTTAACTCTTGAAAAGATCTCAAAAGCATACTTATTAATGAGATTTTCGTCCATAAGAATTTTTTTTATTGTTATTATTTTTTTGTTTTAGTTTATATATCTATACATAT
>JBAXIZ010000086.1:0-3288 GCA_037138095.1 bacterium | reverse complement strand
ATGTTACTTCTACTTTAAGCGATTTGAAATTGGAAACGCAGCAAGACACCATTCACGACTTGAAACTCACTATAAAACGATCGGGAAACATTTCTATTTATGGAGATTTAATTGTGCAGTTTGTGCCAACAACAGGAAAAGCCTTTGATATTGGGAGAGTACGAGGCATTGGAGTTTACACAAGTATCAACAAACGATTTGTTACTATCCGTTTAAAAAACACTTCGAATAGTATTCTAAAAAATGGAAAGTTGAAAGTGCAGTTTTTGAGCAATAATGATACACAAAAGACTCCTACTGTGTATGCGGAGAGCGAACTTGAGATTAAATAATTATTTGTTTTGAAAACAAAATTATTATTGTAGTTCTTGGTGTTGTACTGTGTTGTTTTTTTGCCATTGAGATTCACAGAGAAAAAATTGATTAAGCAAAATACTATGAAGATTAATAAAATGAAGTGATAAAATTGACTCTGTGTACATTTATTATTACATTTTGTGTGTAAGCTTTCAGAAAATAAAAAAAATGATAGGATTAACTACAAAGAAACCATTATTTACTTTCTTTTTATGCGGAGTTTTATTCTTTTACTTTGATGCATCTTTTGCTCAACCCCAATTACCACAAAGAACACTTACATTAACTCCAACTCAATCATTAAATTTTGGTACGCTATCAGTAACTGGGAGTTCAGGAGGAACTGTAACAGTTGGCTATGATGGTAGCAGAACATCTACGGGAAATATTGCACTGTTATCAATATTGCCCCATCCTCAAGTCGCTATTTTTGAAATTAAAATTTGTCAAGGAAGAAATGTGATAATTTCTTTTTCACCTAGCATAACTTTAACGGGTAGTTATGGCGATCAAATGACGCTTGACCTTGGTCCAACAGACCGTGGACCTAATGGAGTGAGTTTTATGGCAAATGCAGATTGTAATTTCGTTTCTATTTTGCGGATAGGGGGTACGCTACATGTACCGGGGACGGCGCATGAAGGAACTTATTCGGGGAGTTTTAATCTCACCCTAAATCAGGAGTAAAAAATTACCACATAGATACATAGACACATAGATTTTTTTTAATGATATAATTATACAATGATATAGTGGGCTTTACTATGGAGAGTCTTTTTTTATAAGGTCACATAGTAAATTTGAGATTGTTGATTGTCATTGGAACGGTAGTAAGGCTGATGCCGTAGGCATCGAATGTTTATAGAAAATAAATCAACATGAAAACCGAAAAAAGAACGCTGATGATGCGGATGCTACGCAGCACTCCTGCCTTATCGGCGGGCAGGGATGAACACTGATTTTTTGTTTTTTCTGCGATAATCTGCGTTAGGCTTATCCGTTTCATACGCGCTCCAATAAACTCCATCAAAAAATATCAGACACATCGTTTTTTTTAACCACAGAGTCGCACAGAGTAAAAACACAGAGGGTCACAGTGCTAAATCTTAGTTATTTTATCAAATTCTAGGTGTCTATATGTTTATGTGGTTTTTTTTCACTGTGTCCCTCTGTGAAAACCACCGTGCCCTCTGTGGTAAAATAAATCTCAAATCAAAATTTCTATACATCTATCCCCCAATGTGGTGGTGTCTCTATGTGGTTTCCCCAAAAAGCCTACCGTGCTGATACCGTCATGGAATTTGGAATTTGGATCTTGGAATTTGGATCTTTTTACCTATGTGTCTATGTTCCTATGTTGTATATTTTTTCACTGTGTCCCTCTGTGAAAAACCACTGTGTTCTTTGTGGTTAAATTTCTCTGAGGTGAAACAAAAAAGCCTGCCCTATCGAGCAAGCTTTTTCTGCTGAAAGCCCCTAGACACCTTAGCCTACGACAAAGTCAATGGCATGGCTCCATTGCATCATGCCTTCTTTGGTTACGGCACAATAACGAAACCAAACCGTGTTTGCCTTGCTAAGATTGCCGATGCCGGTTTTTGTTTGTGTAGTTGCCTTCACAAACTTCCACAGACTTTCATCTATGGGAGGGTTGGCACCTACATAAATTTCCCAAACATATGCCTTAGCTTTCGGATAAGCACTGCATACTATCCATACTTCTCCGGAGTTTTCTCCTTGCTTCACCCGAAATCCTTTGCGCTGTGGAGCGCCGGGAATTTTTGTGAGCGGAAATCCACTGCTAGTCAAAATAACCAAATTTCCTTTGGCTTTCTTTTTGACATATAATGCCAAGAGCGTAGCAGCATCCAATACCAAAGTGTGAGCAGCCACCATATTTTCTTGTGCTTGTCTGGCACCGCTTAAGGCTAAGGTGTGCTTGTTTTCCAAATCGTCAACCAAGTCTTCGAAATCATCCAAAGCGGGGTCGGGAGTAGTGAAATTTGGGTTGTTTGTCATGCTAACGATGATAAAACGACAGATTTCAATCAGAACTAATACAGGTAAGTGCATAAAGTTCGTTATTACATTTCTTTTTCTCATTTTGTTTAGGTATTAAATTGTTTGATACTATTTTTTTTTTATTTTTTCTGAGTTTCATGCAGACTTAGTTTATGAGGAAGCCACCGTAAAGCTTCATAAGCTAAAGTCTGCCAAACACATAATAGACTCTTACGGTGTAAAGCAGTTTGTTTTCGATCGAAACCAAAAGGTTCTTTACAAAAACCAAATGGTTCTTGCACAAAACCAAAAGGTTCCTGACAAAAACCAAATACTTTCTGCACAAAACCAAAAGGTTCTTAACTGAAACCAAAAGGTTTTTAACTGAAACCAAAAGGTTTTTGCACAAAACCAAAAGGTTCTTGACCGAAACAAAAAGGTTCTTGCATAAAACAAAATGGTTTCGGACTAAAACCAAAAGGTTTTTGACGAAAAGCAGAGAGTCGGCTTTCCGACCTTTTTCGCAGTTTGAAACGCTATTTATTATTTTTGCAGACACGACATGTATATTTTAAAAATTGACATCAAATTTATTTCTTTGTCATACAAAAGTACATATAGACGATACCGAAAAACTAGGCAAAAAAGGTAACGGTAGGAATAAAACAGTTAACGGTAGGTTTTGGCAAGTTAACGGTTTTGGGGGTTTAGATTTGTGTGTTTTTTACCACAAGCTATACAAAGCCCACATGACTTCCCGACCTCCGGTACGGGACAGGCATGGTACGGGACGGGTCCGGGCAGGGAAAAGCACAAAGAACATAAATACTCAAATAACGGATGTTACGCAAAAGAGAAAAAAACCTTATTTTTCTACCTTTAACCTTAGTAGAAATGATAGACACCACGACCCTAACCTTATTACCTTAT
>JBAXIZ010000085.1:0-3325 GCA_037138095.1 bacterium | reverse complement strand
ATTTTTTACTCCTTTCCAATGTTTTGAATCTTTAATGCTAATTCTTCTAATTTTTTTTGAAGTAAATAGTTTTCCTTAACTAATTTTTCAATTTCTTCTTTATTCTTTTGGTTTTCTTTATAAAGTTCTATAATATCAAGGGTATTATCTTCTATATTATATACAAACCCTTTCATTGTCTTTGCTACTTTTAGTCCATTTATATTGATATCATCTGCAGATTCAATTTCAGGCAGGTGTTTATAAGCTTTAATAAACTCAAGTTTTTCCTGCCAAGTCATACGTTTATAGCCTGTGGCAAATTTACAATCCCACCATGCAGTTTCAACAATCCATTCATTTGAACGAATAGTACCGCAAACATCCAATTTATATAAAGGAGATATTGTCCCTATTCCGACATTCCCATTCCCGCCTATAAACATTTTTTCACTTGATGTTTCGTAAACAAGGGGCGTATTACTTGAACGAAAATAAAAATTTCCATTCTCCGGGAAATATATAACAGCTGAACCACTATTATCGTGTATGTAAAAATGACCTAATAAATCAAGTGCTGTTTTTGGATTTTCTGTGCCTAGACCAACGTTACCATTCGGAGTAATTCTCATACGTTCAACCCCCTTTGTTTTTATACAAAAAGGCCAATTATTACAGGTGCCTATAAAATCCGCATGATGATTTCGCGTATCAATAAAATTGCCTCCAAGGTTCCATGCAGCAGTTGGAATTCCACAAACATAATCATTTTCATTGCTACGATTCCCTGGTGCAACTAAGTTCCCTTCCTCATCTGCAAATACCATTTTATATCTTTTAGTTGATAAACTATCAAATACAAATCCATCCCCAACCAAACTATCCATTTGAAAAGAACCAGCTACTAACAAGTTTTTTCCTATCGCAAAATTATCACTTACAGAAGCATCCCCAGTAATTTTAATTTTCTTAGGTGTCGTAATAGTAGTTGGCAATAATTCCATTTGCATTTCATTATTGGTCATAAAATTCAAATGAGATTCGTCTGTTGTTCCAATAAATTGATTTGCGTTGATATTAGCATTCCCTTCCATTGACCATCCTTCACTTGGCGGCTCTTTCAAAACAATATTTTCTTTAACTTCATCCCCTCCGCTACAGATATTCGTATCTCTAACATCTATAACATAATTTCCGGCTCCTAATCCTGTTCTATTTAGCCCTGCCAAACTATCATCCGCCCAAGAATATACATAAGCTCCAGAACCACCATACACCGAAACATTTATACTGCCATTATAACAGTTAATACAGCTTACATTATAACTATTTGGATATTTTGATGTTGTAAATTCCGTTTTCAGTTTATTTAAAGGTGTCGGTTGCGTCAGCGTAATATCTACTTCTGCAATAGAACTATCAGCATCTGTAACAGTAACTTTGTAGTATCCGGCAGGCAAATTCGTAATATCTTCTACGCTGTCGCCTTCGCTCCATTGATATGTATAAGGCGGCGTTCCGCCACTTACTGATAAATCAATACTGCCATCCTTAAATCCAAAACAGCTTACATTAAAAGTATTCCCATACTCATAAGCCGTCAAACTCAGTTGCAAAGGATAAACCGTATCGTTTGGGTTGGGATTAGCAGGCAAACTGCCTGCAATTTTTAAATTGTTGTTTGCTGCATTGCTTAGTTGACTAAAAAATGCACAGCATATCAAAATAATAAGCACTTTGCTTATTTTATTGATAGCTAAAAAAGTGTAAAGGTTTTTGTTTTTCATAATTTTATGGTTTTAATTTTTAATTTGTGTTCTAATAATATAAGGTAAACATTCAGTTTGAGCACCAACTCCTCCAACTCGTAGCAAGATACCTACAGTAGAAGGCAACATTCCTACAGATGGTGGCATCATACCTCCAGCCGAAGGAACTAAACCTCCAATCAAAGGAACTAAACCTCCAGTCGAAGGAATTAAACATCCTGTTGAAGCGACTCGAACTATAGCTCGCAGCACTTTCGCAACGAGAAAAACGCAGCCAACAGTAGTTCGCGTTCTTAATTCGTAAAAAATAGATGATTCGAGCTACGGTTCGTGTCAACATTCCTACAGTTCGCGTCAACATTCCTACAGTTGAAGCGAATATTCCTACAGTTGGAGCGAACATTCCTACAGTTGGTGCGCCAACGACTACGGTTCGTGAGCACATCCCTACAGAAAAAGGATTTCGCAACGTCTTTTGGGGAAGTTTAAAATCTGTACGCATTGTTTTTCTGTAGTTTGTAGCATATTATATTGTTGAAATGATTTATGGAATCACTATATAGCGCCATTCACCAAACACTACATTGGTGCTGTCGTTAATGTTGCCCATCGGATGTTTGCTTTTGTTCATCGGTAAATTCGTAGCAGATTTAGCCAAAATTGAACCTGAGGGAGCCGAACCGGATGGCTGAACTTTTGGATTAACCGGTATAACACAACCATGACAATAGGCTAAAACTGTTCCGCTTGCTAAGCCGGTGAAAATAAAATCGGACTCCAAACTGAACATATAGCTGGTTTCGGTTGGCGGCGTGCCTTTGGCTTCTGGAACACCAGCTTTCCAAATATGTCCTTCATTTCCTTTTCTACTTTTTGCTTCATGAGCATGTGCCCAGCCAACGCCACTATCAATAAAACCAATGTTGCGTTTGCCACTTCCTTTTCCTGCTACTAAAAATCCAATGCGATTCACAACGGCTTTTCCGGCTTCATAATCACCAGCTGCTCTGGCAACTGAGTTTGAAATCGTTTCAAGGTAATTGGCATTAGCATCTAACATATCAATCAAAATGTTGCGGCACACTTGTTCCGCTTCAGTGTTTTGTTTTGATGGGTTTATTTGCCGTTTAGTGTTGGCTTCATGTAGGTCGTCGGCTGCGCCGTAAACTGCGGTATCGGCGTGAGGTGGAGTGTTGGCTGCCGTATCTCCCTGAAATTTTGTTCCTTTTGCAAAAGCAACTAATCCGAGAGTGTTTAGTTTTTTATACTTTCGCGAAACTTTGATTTTTTTCATTTTTTTATTTTTTTAGGTGTTTGTTAGTTTTAAAGAAATACAAAAGTACTTATTTCTGAGCACCTAAATCTATAAGGGAACTCTAATTTGCATATAAGGGATCTCTAATTTTTACTTAATAAAATAAAATGTTGATGATGTTTTATTGGTCATTCGTGGTCATTAATTATCAATTGTCATTTATGGTCATTGGTCGTCATTTTTGGTCATTTCCCTTTACCATCAACCCTTTACCTTCTACCTTTTACCCTTTACCTTTTACCCTTTACCCTTTACCTTCTAC
>JBAXIZ010000084.1:0-3326 GCA_037138095.1 bacterium | reverse complement strand
ATAAAACAGAAACCAAAACATTCGTATCAACTATGATTTTTTGCATTTTTTCTAACAGCTTTAACTTCATCCGATATTTCTTCCATGGTCATCTTTGACAAACCATATTTTTCCGACAATTCTATGCATCTATTTAAAGTTTGTCGGGAAATTTCTTTACTAACGATATCAATGAACTCAGAAAAGGTCAATTTTTCTTTCTTTAAACCAAACTTGTCAAATTCGAGTTCCGAAATGGAAATATTTAATGTTTTCATCGGTGTTGTTTTTTTTACAAAATTACAAAATATATTTTATTCTGATTGATTTTAATTTTTATCTTTGCGAAATATTTTAGTCGGACATTTTGCGAGATTAAAGAGAAATAAAGCGGATGAAGTTGGTGAAGGCGGGCAAACACATTCTATTAAAATAAAGCATTCTATGAAAAAGAAAATATTAT
Organism: bacterium; assembly: GCA_037138095.1. Taxonomy (GTDB): domain Bacteria; phylum Patescibacteriota; class Minisyncoccia; order Phycocordibacterales; family CAIZIN01; genus CAIZIN01. The sequence continues at coordinate 2,884 of JBAXIZ010000084.1, read as the reverse complement.
TATCCTTATTGTTTACATTGTTTTTGACTCGCTTTTTATATTCTCAAAAATCAGAAAATTTATTTGTTGAAGGCATTTTGTGCTACAAAATCCACTATCATCCCAATGCCAAGGGCGTAAAATCCTCTGATTTGGAATGCCAAATGGGCAATCTCGAAATTGTGAGTATCAAAGGCGGACAATACAAATCGGAACGCTATTATAATGATAAATTGCTGCGGACTATCATCTATGACAACACAAAAAATACTAATTATGTGTTGAGCAAGGACGCTTCTTATTGGATTAAAAATCAGGTGAATTCAGATGTATCGAAACGCATTTTGCCTGTGGATACCACGGTTCTTTTCGACAAAACGCCCTGCGATGTGTTTCGCTTTGCCAAGACTTCGCAGAAGACCACGTATTATATTGAGAGAGGGAAGCAATTTGAATCAAACCACAAGACGTGTTGGTTTTCGTGCCCCAATCCGTTTGATGGACCTGTTTATAAAATTGAGATGGAAACTCAGGATTATACTTTGACGCAAGAATTGCTTTCGATGAAAGACGCCATTTTGGATGCGCAAATTTTTGAGCCGAAGGGCTTTCCGGTGGCGGTTTCGCCCGAAATGATTAACAATCAGGTGGCGAAAGCTGAGGATCGTCGCGAAATTCAACGCTGTTTATATCAATCCATCGGTTACCCGGGATTTTTAAATTTGCAGCATCTTGAAGGAAAAATTTTCATCGAATTATATATTGACAGCAGCGGAGCGGTCAGAAACACCTGTATAAAAACAGAATTCTATAAAAAAGAAGTGGAAAGCATCCGCATTTATAATTACAAGAAAATCAATCGTATTGAACAACATATCGAAAAGAAAATCCTGCCTTTGGTGCAATCGTGTCTTGCCAAACGCACTTTCGCGGCGCCCCTTTACAACCAAATCCACGTGAGTACCCTCCTGCGCTTTCCCATCCTGTTCAATCGCTTCGTGGAAGACGAGTTAGAGAATATGGAAAGCGACGACACGCCCGATGATGATTTTTACTACGACGATTACGAAATATTCTACTAAACCTTCGGGGAAAGACCCAAGATCCAAATTCCAAATCCCAAAATCCAAAATTTTTAGATAGGCATTGTTCTATTCGTAATTCGAAAATTCGTAATTCGTAGTGCATCCTTCGGGAGATGGTCAAAATGCTTTTGAGGGCATCCCATTACGATGGGGAGCACTAAAAAAACTTTTGAGGGCGTCTCATTACGATGGGGAGCACTAAAAAAACTTTTGAGAGCGTCCCATTACGATGGGGAGCATTAAAAAAACTTTTGAGGGCATCCCATTACGATGGGGAGCACTAAAAAAACTTTTGAGGGCATCTCATTACGATGGGGAGCATTAAAAAACAGTTTTATGTCTTTTATATCTATCTTTTTAAATGGAATTTTACGTTTTTCACAATTATTCAAATTTAGATGGCTAAATTATACAATTAGGTACTATAATACCTAATTCATGATGTTAATTAGGTATTTGAATGCATAATTATAACATGATATGAAGTAAAAGATAGTTTTTATGAATATTGTTGTAATGATTAAAAATATTTACTTTTATAAATGCTTGTAATTCTATTATCTGCAAAGCGAAAAGAAAAATAGTGAAGTTTTTTCTTGACTTGCGTTCATAAAATGACTACTTTTGCATTTCAATCTGAGAAATCTATATCATTTTATTTATAAACTAAAAAAAATTAAAACTATGAAACGATATTTTGGAATTAACCATCACTACAATGTAACGAAAGAAAATTTCAAATTAATGAACACGCTCGACGCGTTTCATTTCATTCAAATAAAAGCTATGATCATTGAACACTTCTTTCAGGACCTGGTGGAAGTCTATACACCCTTTCATACGGCATGGGAGGCAGGATACGGATTATATCAGAGTGCCTTCAATATGTCGCAAGGTCAAACCGAAGCTATGAATCTTTTGTTTGAAACCTTGACCACCGAAAAAATATTGGATATTGAAAATCAAATTTATGCAGTGTATCGCGAAAATTCTCCACAAGCAAAGGCGTTGATGCCTCACAAAAGAACTCCTTTCATCAGCGGACCGCAATTGAATCGTATCACAGCACTTAATACCTTGGCGGTGAGTATCGGTACGGATGCAGCTTTGGCTGATGTGAAAGATCTCGTTATTGACACGAAAACAGAATTATTGGATTGCTATAACTTGCACGTTGCGGCGATGAAAAAAATTAATGATACGGCGAAAGACCTTGAACCGCTTCGCATTGCAACGGCAAACGCCCTCTTTGCAGACGAAGGCGCTTTGATGACTCATTTTAAAAATACGCCTGAAAAAATTGATTTATATTTCGATGTACATTCGATGCGTGCTGCCAACAAAAAGCCAACGGATGATGGCGGCACTTCCATCCCTTTGGAGTCAAGTCAAGTGAAATTGTTGGACATTCGCTTCAAAGGCAAGGAAACTTGGTCAGTTTCTAACATGACCGAATTCGCTGCATGTCTGTTTTTTAGCGATTCTGACTCCGTTACTACGGTGCCCGAAGTCGGAACATATATCCTCGACATGGATGAACCCGTCATCATTGATTTGCGGACTATTCCTTCAACCTATCGCTTTGCATACGCCGCAAATTTGGATGCAGACAATAATGGGGAGATAAATATAGAAGAAATTTAATTCTGATTCATGTGCCATGATCAATTAAATAAAAAAAAACGCCTGAATTCAGGCGTTTTTTTTATGCTCGTAAAATAATATTTTTATGTGGAAGAATAATTCTGTAATTGATTATTTTCCAATAGAAAAGAAAAAGTATTTTTTTGCAAGGGTGGCGGTTGGGGTCACATTTGGCT
>JBAXIZ010000083.1:0-3334 GCA_037138095.1 bacterium | reverse complement strand
CATTTTCTAAAATTTCTCTAGGTGTTCTAATTTCTAAAATCTTATGCCCAAACTTGTAATTTACCGCATTGTAACCACGTATTCTGTGTACATTTACAATGTGTTTAAAGTTCCAACTCACTAATACATCCGCGTGGTGCAAAGTCCCCAAAGCGATGTGAATACAGTCCGATAAACTTGTCTTTCCTACCACATTTTCGCTTATATAGTGGTTAGCAAGTTCTAAGGCTTGATCAGAAATGTCAATGAACTCAACAGTCTCCTTTAACAAACTATTCGCTAACTCCCTTACTTTTGCTGGAGCTGGTTTCAACTCAATATCTGTCAAACGAGAATAAATCACCTTAAACTGTCCTTTATAAATTTGGTTAAACAAGATTTTTGTCCAAAATTCAAATTCAGGTTCAAAATAACCACCAAAAACTGACGTATCTAAGTAAATTCGTTCCATTAGTCTCAATTTTTCATTTTTATCTTTTCATTCAAAAACTCAAAATTCTTAAATCAAAAATCTAAAATCAAACAACCCTCGCCAACGTAACCTCCACCGTAAAAATCTGCCCCCTCTTAATCTTCACTATCATAACTTTGGTCACAAAACCAACTTTCGAAAACTCGACATGATATGTCCCGGGTTTAATTTTTATCAGTGAAGCCACCCCATTAATATCGCTCAGGGCTTGTTTGCCAAGTTCCACAACTTTCATCACCCCACCTTCCAATAAATTGGTAGGCGCACCCGTAGGCGGATTGCCATCTATAAACAGCGCAGTGATACCTGTGTGATGCACGCCCGTTTTATCTATTGCCATACAATCGGCTAATTTCTTAACCAAAACGGGGTCAGTCTTTTGATACTCACCATAAAAAAGGTCGTAAATATTTTTCAAGGCGGCATTGCCTTTCACATAACCTTTATAAATAGCGGCTGTGCCGTCTTCTTTTTTGTCGTCAATTGCATCTTGTGTATCCACTTTCACTTCATCATAAGCGGCAATAACAGCATCCATGTCGGCAATGTCTGCCGGTTTAATGTTGCTAAAAACAGCGTGGTTATCCGCCAATGTTTTTTTCATGATGCGTGCACGGCTCAAGGCAGTAGTTTTTGCAGCATTATTAATATAGGAAGCCCCATGCTCCAAAATCTTCACCAATTCAGTCTCATCAGCCAAACGAGCCAAAGGCAAACCTTTTTTAGCATAAATAATCATCGTGTCAGCCATATTTTTCTTCAAAACCTTCACGCCACTTGTAATTCCGGTAATAGGTGTTTCCTGTATATCTTCGGCAGTTTGTATTTCTTCTACCGCTTCTTCCAGTTTGGCAATTTCGCCTGCCTCAGTGGGTATAGCATCAAATTTGGCTTGGTGTAAGCCTACAAAATTCAACACTCTAAAATAATTAATCAGTTTCCATACAAATGTGTTTCTCATAACATTCAGTTTTTTAATAAATTAATAAATCAAATCATTATATCTTATGTTTTTCTATAACTATATTTTTCAAAAAGCACCACAAAGGACAGAATTATTTTCGAATCCACCAAATATTTTCTCACTTATTTTAAAAATATTTTTTAGTACCGAAAAGAAATCTCAAAAACCTACCTGTTCAGCTTGTTGCCTTTCTAATTTAACTTCTATTAACATCAACATTCGTGCCAAAAACCATAAAAAACCTTCATTTCGTAAACTATATTTTTTATCAAAAAGAGAAAATAATATAACACATTGTTTATCCGAATAAATAATGTTAAACATTCCACCAAAATCCCGAAGGGATGACACTAGTATAGAAAACAGAATGCAAAGACACTAAAATCCCGAAGGGATGACACTATTATTGAACACAAGTATGTAAAGAAAACTAAAATCCCGAAGGGATGACACTATTATAGAATAAAGAATGCTAAGACACAAAAATCCTGAAGGGATGACACTATTATAGAGCACCAAAACCCAGAATGGGTGACATGATAATATCATCCCTTCAGGATTAAATTATGGATTGCCTGAATAATTTTCTATAATAATTTCAGTCCTTCGGACTTTTACATAACAACAGTGAATGAATTAAATATCATGCTAAATTCTTGTTTTACAGTATTAATTCATAGTGTTCCATGTACTATTTGTCCTGTCCCGTACCGAAGGTCGGGAGAAATTTGTGGTAAATAAACTCGTCGCGTAGGCAGTTTAACTCCTCGCGCAGGCAGTTTAAATGGTCGCGCAGGCAGTTTAAATGCTCGCGCAGGCAGTTTACATCGTCGCGCAGGCAGTTTACATCGTCGCGCAGGCAGTTTAAATGGTCGCGCAGGCAGTTTACATCGTCGCGCAGGCAGTTTAAATGCTCGCGCAGCCAGTTTAACTCGTCGCGCAGCCGGTTTAAATGGTCGCGCAGCCCGTCTAATTCCTCAGTGCCTCTAAGTGCTCTAAGTGTCTAAGTGTTTTTTTTTTCGTTACACAGAGATAGTAGGGGCATTCGTAATTCTCATATTCGTAATTCGTAGAGGCACCCTTGGAATTTGGTATTTGGAATTTGGAGCTTGGATCTTCTCCTAATAGTCTAAAGCCTAAAAGCCTAAAAGAGCAGATTCGTTTCCTCTATATATTGCAGTATCTCAGCTTTGCCGTCGGCTACTTTGGCAGAGGTTTTGAACATCTGTGGCAGTTCGTCCCAGGTTTCGCTCAGGTTGGTTTTCAGGTTGAGCAGGGCGGTGCTGAGTTGTCCTTTGGAAATTTTGTCGCATTTGGTCATCACTATCACAAACGGAATCTCTTTCTCGCCCAACTTATTGATGAACCACACATCATTTTTTTGGATAGGGATGCGCGAATCCATCAACAGGAAAGTGCTCATGAGGTTTTCGCGTTTCTCCAAATAACTTAAAATCATTGCCTCCCAACCTTTCTTCACGGTTTTGGCAACTTTCGCAAAGCCATAGCCGGGCAAATCAACCAAATACCATTGTTCGTTAATCAAAAAATGATTAATCAATTGGGTTTTTCCGGGCGTGGACGAAATCTTAGCCAAGCCGCCAATGCCCGTCAACATGTTGATGAGCGACGATTTGCCTACATTGGAGCGACCAATAAAAGCGTATTCGGGAAGTTTCGGTTCAGGACATTTTTTCGGGTCAACACAACTTGAAATATACGCGGCGGTTTTAATTATCATTCGATAATTCTTTACGGTAGGAGTTCAAATGGCGTTCTTTTTTCGAGTCGTAGATATCTTTGATGGTGACCAAAATGCCCGTTTCCTGCACGCTGCCGAAGCCGGGATTGATGGCGGTTCCGAAGTTGCGCATCGTGGAAGTGAGGTTCATATAAGC
>JBAXIZ010000082.1:0-3349 GCA_037138095.1 bacterium | reverse complement strand
GTCTTTGAATCATGTCCCACATGATTCAACCTCGCATTCGCAAGGATGACAATGCATGGGAATTATAGTTCCATTCGTATTATTCGCATTCATTCGTAAATTCGTGTCGAGATAGGAGGGTAAAGAAAAAACCAGAACACCGCGAGGGTGATCTGGTTTGATTGAAGCTAGGCGGGTACAACTTGAACTTCCCGATTGTGCGGAAGAACATGCAAACGCCATTTGTGGCTTTCGTTATTTATCGTTACGCCGGAGCCTTTACGAATTTGGACCAGCGCTGTGCGACAGCCCTTGATCACAACTCCGTATGAGGAGTCTTTGCGCGCCTTGATCCTGTGTGACCCGACGACGTACAGAAGCACATCGTCTAAATTTCTTGTTTCCACAAGACGGTCATTCATCAGTTGGGCCCTGCTCAAAAGGAGAGTTTGAGAGTCGAAATTTTTTGGTGGATTTGTTTGACAAACCCTGACTTTCTTTTTCTCGCGATTGTGTTCCTCGATGCTGATTTGTAGGCCGACGTGTTTTTCCAGTTGTATGTCTTGGGTTAACTTCCCAGTTGTGGCGTTAAACGTGTAGCAGTTGGACTCAGGCATATAATATGCTTCTTTGGTTTTGGTTTGGTGCAAAAAATAAAACAAGACAACCGCGTCTTGTGAAATTTCCTGCTCTTTAATCTATACTATAACTATTAAAAAAATTGTCAAGAAAATTAATATGACAAGAAAATCATTCTCGGTATAAGTTTTTTGGAACACGAAAAAATTCTGCTGAATTTTTTCTCTGTCCGTCGTCGCCACTCCTCCCAAGTTTCCAAAAAACTTACACCTTCGATGATTTTCTCTTTCACGCCCGCGCGGCGAATAACTGGTAAATTCGAAGAGGTGAAGAAGCAGATTAAATGAATATTTTTGAAAGGTATTTTTTCACTAATTCAATTTCTTTTGTGTATATGTAAAGTTCCTGTACCGTCCCGCTTCCTTTTACAGAAGCCTTTATACCACCCACAATAGGGAGAAATTTGATACTTCTTTTGCCTCCTTTGCTCTTAGTGACTTTAATTATCCCAATTCCGATTTTACTTATAACCTCAAGCTTTTTTGCATGTTTTATTATTTCCTTGCTAGCATTTGTAACACTACTATGACTATCGGTGATTATTAGTTTAGGTTTCATTTACTTTGATTATATACACAAACACATTTTTAATATAGTATAGCGGTATAAATAACTTACCTTTGCATTTCCTTGCGTTGTCATCCTCGCGAATGCGGGGATCCAGGTCCGCATTTTCAGACTGGATTCCCGCCTCCGCGGGAATGACATAAAAAAAGTGTGGGGGTCAAAAAAATTGAAAATAAAATAATGAAAAAAAATAGATTTGAAATTCAAGATTGGAAATTAAAAGTAAAAAAGTCTAGTGCTGGATGTGGACTTTTTGCTGGAGTGGATATTCCGAAGGGGGTGTGTTTGATTGAATATTTTGGTAGGTCAATATCAAAAGAAGAACAGTATACAAGCCGAAGTAAATATTTATTTGAAATAAATTCAAAAATTACAATAGACGGGAGAGCGCGAGAAAATATTGCAAGGTATATAAATCATTCCTGTAAACCAAATGCTGAGGTAGAAATTAAAAAGGCTAAAGCATCTCCTTTGAGAGGAGATGCTCGCCCGATCCATTCGGATAATTATCCGAATGGATTTAGGGAAAGAATTTTTATTTTTAGTAAAAAGAAAATAAAAGCAGGGGAGGAGATTTGCTACGATTATGGCAAAGAGTATTTTGATGAGCATATAAAGAAAGGGGGATGTCGGTGTTTCAAATGTAAAATTAAAAAAGAAAAATGAAAAATTGACACAAAAATCTTGAGGTTTAGCCTCAAGATTTTTGTGATTAAGAAGGAATTTATTTATCCACAGCTACGCCTGATATGGTTAAGGTATTAAAATTTATATATGTTAGAATATGTAGGTCTATTAAATAACTAAATAATTATGAACAATTTTTTAAAAACAAATCTTTTTTCAAGTATTTTAATCATAGTACTTTTGGCTGGGAATATTTACATTTCTATGCAATATATTTCTCTTGGTAAGGAAATGAGGCAATTAAAAAATCCTGCAGGGGAATCTTCTGTTTCAGCATCTATTGTTTTGACAGAAGTTTTGGATGTCGTGCTAAATACACGACCAACAACAGCAGACAGTCGCCTTAAATTAGAAAATGATATTCGACAGCTTGGAGATAAAGAAATAACAGCACAATGGGAAGCTTTTCTAGCAAGTAAAGACTCTAAAACTTCACAAGCGAGTGCTTTGAAAGTGATTGGGTTGTTGGAGGATAAAATGACGAAGTAAATACATAACACATAACACATAACATAAGTAAAAAACCTCCGCGAGCGAACTCGGGAGGTTTTTGGTTAAAGTTCAAAACATTCGTATAGCAGAACGCACTCTACAAATATTTGATTTTCGGTACCAAGAGTCTTTAGGGGTTTTAAATGCTTTGCAACAAATTCGAAGTCTAATTTTTTGTTGGAATAGACTCGGATGAAAGGTTCATTTTTCCCTTGAAAATCAACAATGGAGGATGGCACTACAGTGACCACACATTCCAAAGCTTCATTATGGGTGAGGCTTGTGTTTAGTTTGCTCCAGATTTCTAAAATGATACTTTTTATGTGGGTTTGTGGAAAGCCATGTAGTTCGATGTTCATTTGGTTCCTTTCGGTAATCTTTGTCTATTATATCATGTAAAGGTGTTGGTGTCAAGTTTGATTTGGGTAAAGAAAAACCTCCAGATTTGGAGGTTTGTTTTGATTATGGGCCGTTGAGCCTTTTTACTTCTTGCTGAAATTTGTGTAGGAAGTCCCGTCCGCAATTTGTTGCAAGCCATTGAATGGTTGCATTGATGATCTTCACCTCGTCTTCGTTTGGGGGAAGGTAACGACAGGCCGGTGGACCCGCAAAACTTATACCTTTTCCGCAGTTTTCATTACAGCTGTGTAAAATGGCGTCAATAGGGACGCGTCCAAAGTTAATAATTCTTTCTCTTGTGTTTTCTTTGGCCCAAAGCTTCATCATGATATGCTCCGGGTCTTTTTTTCGCATACCTACCGGCAAACTCATCAACCTCTTCTTTTTGTTGGGAAGAGTGAGGCCGACTGGGGCGACTCAGACTCCATATTTGAACGGATTCTTTTCTTTCTTTGGCATTTGGTTCCTTTCGGTTGGATCTAGTTTGGAGTTTAGCATATTGGAAGGGCTAAAACAATTGAGTACAATTGTTTGTCGGAGCAAAATGAAAATGTCACCCCTAGCAAAGTAGAAATGTCACCCCCTC
>JBAXIZ010000081.1:0-3355 GCA_037138095.1 bacterium | reverse complement strand
GGTAATAACTTCAGATAAAGGATTACTAAGATGTGCTCCACCTTCAATACATAATAAAATGCAATCTCCATGAAACACTTTCTCCTCATTTGGTTTCAATTTCATTACTTTTGTCTCTGATTCTGGTGGGAAGATTTCAAATGAATGAACTGCCGGTGGTTTTGTGTCTATTGTCTGAGTTGTTGTTTGTGACATAATTTCCTCCTGAATTATATTAGCTTATGCATATTAAAAGTAAAGCTCTCATTATTGTGATAATTTGCTATAATTAAGTTATGGAGAAACAAACACTGAATGAATTTAAAGATGGCCCAAAAACAAAGATTGCTTGGTGGGCTATGGGTCTTGGTATGTCAACGATTTTGTTGATGCCTTTGCTTGGAGTTTTTGGAGCGTTTATAAGCCCGAGGATAGCTGATGCTTGGGGCGAAAGAGTGCAAATGGTTATGGGATTTATTTTTGCAATACTAGTCATTTCATTTTTAATTTTTACATTAGTTGTAAATATTAGAGCTTTTAGAAAAGGGGAGCGCTCGTGGATTTTGTGGCTAGGTTTTGTTCCGGTTATTTTAGAAACAGTATTTTTTGTTTTTATGATTATTGGAGAGTTTTTGTTACCTCATTAAAAAATATGAAGAAAACACAACAAAATTTTAAAGGAGGTTTTATGACTTTGATAGGAATACTTGTTGTTGTTTTGATTATTGGTATTTGGTTTGTTAAAGCATATTCAGACTCGAATGCCGAGAATAAAAAAACTCAAGTTGATACTTATAACGGAGCGATAAAAGATGCCGAGAATGCGAAAAAACTTTTAGAGCAAAAATCAAACTTGGATATAAATAGTATTTAAAATTTATATAGCATGGTGGTATAATTGTATTAGGTATTATTAATTAATTATCATTATTATGGACATGAAAATAAACAAAAATAAGACGGGTTTAACTTTTGGTTTTCTTGTGAGTTTTTTGCATCTTTGTTGGAGTATTTTGGTTGCATTAGGTTTAGCTCAAGCTTTAGTCATATTTATTCTAAATGTGCACATGCTTCAAATCCCCGTAGCGGTAATGCCATTTAGTTTGGTAAGTGCGGTCACTCTTGTCATTGTAACTTTTGTTGTTGGATATATCTTTGGTTGGCTAATGGCTTACTTTTGGAACAAGTGTTTTAAATAGAAGAAAAAGTTTTTAAAATAAAACCCGTCGATTACGGCGGGTTTTATTTTAAAAAACCCACCGCAATAATTGCTCGTGAGTTGTATTGTTTCTATCCAAACGCCTTGGATCTGAAAATTTTGCTAGGGCCACAAGCTTCTGCTGATTTTCTGGCCCTAAGATGTTGTGCTAGCAATTTTCGAGTGTCAACTCGTGCCTCTTTGCACATTTTTTCAAGTTCCTTTTGGGTGACTTTTTTTGGTGTTGTGTCAATATATGGCATGGTGTACCTCCATATATATATTAGACTTTTAATTTTTTTGCGCAAATAAATTAAAATACTGGATCCCAGATAATCCTCCAGTGGGTCGGATTTCTGGGATGGCGAAAAACATAGCCACTACGTTCTTTGTTTTTCAGCCAGTTATCCACAGGCTGTTGCTTGACGGTGAACGGATGTTCACCTATACTATATATATAGTAATTAGCCAAGTAAAACCTATGAGTAGCAACACATTTAAAAAAGCCATAGAGCGTGAGTTACAAAAACTCAATGAAGAAATCGACAATAAAATTGTCAAAGGCCTTTCTTATGTAAAAGAGTCAAAGCGTCACAAAGCTCTTCTGCGACAGCTTGATAGTTTTAAGCGACACAGTAATTTGTTTCAGAAATCATTTAATCTTGTTACAACTTTTTTACTATAATTTAATTAAGAATTAAGAATTAAGAATGCTAGCGCCTAGCGCCTAGAGCTTAACAGCTAAAATCATGAACGACTATAAAAACAAAATTGTTTCTTTCTATCACAAGTATCGAAGGATGCCGAGCTATCAAGAAATTATGGACTTGGTGGGTTTCAAATCTAAAAACGCAGTTCATAAACTTATTGAGAAACTTATCGATGAAGGTATTGTTACGAAAGATAGTAAGGGCAAGCTTATACCAAGTATGCGACTCGATGAGATCCCTTTGCTTGGGCTTGTGGAAGCTGGTTTTCCTACAACTATGGATGAAGAACTTACAGACACGATGAGTATTGATGAATATTTAGTTGAGCATAAAGAATCCACATATATTTTAGAAGTAAAAGGGGATTCAATGATTGATGCTGGAATATATGAAGGAGACTTGGTTATTGTTGAAAGAAAGGGTGAGGCAAAAGTTGGAGACATTGTTATTGCAGAAGTGGATGGGGGTTGGACGATGAAATATTATAAGAGAGATGGTGCGCGAGCATATCTTCTGCCTGCCAATAAAAAATACAAGCCCATATATCCCAAAGAAGGCCTCCGTATCGCAGCTATTGTGAAAGGAGTGATAAGGAAGTACTAGAATAACTTATATAACAAACGACTAATAACAACATTCCACGACGCCAAAGGCGCTGTGCAATTTTCCTACTCTTAACTTATGACTCAAGACTCTTTTACTCTAAAAATATTCAAAATTAAAATTAAACAGATTTGAATTAAAATATTTAACAAAATTAAACTAAGTGCAATAAGACAAAAATTAATTAAAAAAGATGAAGGTACAAAGAAGGATAAAATAATCATTGGCCAAATATTTTTTATATCCTGTATTGATGGACCTAGCATTGCGCCAACATTTAATAGCAAAAGAATCATAATTAAACTTTGCCATTCAAATTTCATTTGAGCTATTAGCTTTATTGGTTGCAAAAGAGTACTTAGCCAGTCATTGTAAAAATAATTCATGGAGAAACGATCATTGAGGGCAAAATGATTGATTATATATAAAAAGAAAAGTCCTCCAAATATTGGTGCTGAAGAAATTAAAAACCCACCAACAAATGGTATTTTTGATTTTGTGTGTGTGACGTGTGGCTGTGATGAAAAGACTTGAAATTCAGAGATTTTTGCACCAGTAAGCAAACACAAAATAGCATGTGAACTTTCATGAACAAACGCACCTATATAATATAAGTATTGAGTTATTTTAAAATTTAAATAACGCCAGTTTATCCAATTACTTATGTATCCAAATATAACAACTAAAATAATTACAAGTCCGAGATTCATTACATTATAATATCATATTATTATAAATATTTTGTTACTAATTTGATTAATAAGTAGATCTCTAGCTAAACCTTTATATATATTGTCTAAAAATGCCCTCCCTTAATATTCTAATAAAAGTATGTTAAAATTTAGCGACATTAAAATTATTATTA
>JBAXIZ010000080.1:0-3394 GCA_037138095.1 bacterium | reverse complement strand
GCACAGCCTCAAAAAATTTTCTACTGAAAATTTTATATTCCGGCTTTTCGAATCCTGGTCGAAAGCTCTTCAAGAGCTTTCTCAGGTGCACACATAACAAAAAACTTCTCCAAAAGAGAAGTTTTTTGTTATGTGTGCACCCGCCAGGATTCGAACCTGGAACAACTGCTTCGAAGGCAGGCATGATATCCATTTCACTACGGGTGCAATTGCCTACATAATACATTATAAATTGATTTTTACAAGCTTTTACATAACAACCTCCGGACTATTGTAAAATGCAACATGAACTAGTATAATATGACTAATATTATGAGAAAAGATAAAGAAACAGTTTTAAAGCTTAGGCTCGAAGGGAAAAGCTATAAAGAGATTATGCAAGAAATTGATATCTCAAAAAGCACTTTGTCTGATTGGTTAAAAGAACTTTCTTGGTCTAAAGAAATCAAAGAAGATTTAACTCAAAAAGCTAATTTCAAAAGCAATTTAAGACTTCTTGAATTAAATAAAATACGTGGAAAAAAATTAAAGGAGCTTTATCAACAAGCTAGAGATGAAGCGGTTTTAGACTGCGAACTTTTCAAGAACAATCCCCTATTTGTTGCCGGTGTAATGATATATTGGGGTGAAGGCGACAAGGTATCAAAGAACTCTTTTCGAATAGCCAACTCGGATCCCGCAATGATAAAGGTATTTGCAGAGTTTCTGATCAAAATTTGTAATGTTAAAAAAGAGAAAATAAGAGCTTCCCTGCTCATATATCCAGATATTATTGATGCTGAAGCAAAAAAGTTTTGGACCGAAAAAACTGGCTTAGATTATAGCCACTTTACCAAAAGTACAGTTATAATAGGCCGTCACAAAACACGAATTTTACAAAATGGAGTATGCACTTTAAATGCTTCTAGTGCATATTTGAAACAAAAAATGCTGATATGGTTGAAATTATTACCGGAAATGTTAATATAGTAAAAGTTTAATTGCGGGTGTAGTTTAATGGTAGAACGTTTGGTTGCCAATCAATCGGCAGGAGTTCGATTCTCCTCACCCGCACACACATAATATAAAAGCTAGCCAATAAGGCTAGCTTTTATTATGTGTGTGCGGGTAAAGCAAAGCATGGGTATGCTTTGCGTGGAGAATCGAAAGACGCAGGCGCGACGGCGCCGAGTCGGGGTCGCGAGATTTTTCAGCAGAAAAATACTTGTGACCGATTCTCATTCCTGACCGATTCCCGCCTCCTGTAATAATCCCCCGCCTACTCGAATGATAAGCCTCTGCATTAACTTTAAATTTTTCATTTTTAATTTTTAATTTGTAAGTCCTATTGCCCTTTAATCCCTTAAAAAAGGCCGATTTTTACCATTTTTAGCCATAAAAATACCCAAAACTGTGGATAACTCTGTGGATATGTGTATAAAAGACGACCTTTTGGTGTATAATAGAAACAGTCATATAAGGGTTCACGTGTAACCCTTGGCGGTATTAGTGGCTAAAAATAACGATATATTAAAAAGACTAGGATTTTGTATGGCTTTTTTATGGATTATATTACAAGCGTTTCACGTGTAACTTTTTATTTTAAATAAAATGAAAATTTTTACATCAAAAAACCAGAAAACTGGTGAGGTTGGGGAAGATGTAGTAGTAAAAAACCTTATAAATAAAGGCTTTAAAATCATTGAGCGTAATTATACAAGGAAATGGGGTGAGATTGATGTGATCGCTCGAAAGGGGGATACATTGCACTTTATTGAGGTTAAAAGCATTACAGTCAGAGACGTGTTTTCACGTGAAATCTTTTACCGGCCAGAAGACCACATGGATGCATGGAAGCTTAAAAGACTAAGACGTGCATTACAGACATATATTACAGATAGAAACATTAGGGAGGATCAGAAATGGCAATTTGACCTCGCTTGCGTGTATTTGATGGGGAATGAGGTGAAAAAGGTGGAGTGGGTAGAGGATATTGTTTTATAGCAAGATTGACCCCGAAATAGTATGTGCTAATATTCGTTTGAAACAGTTTTTTCTAAGAATACTATATTTGGAAAAAAATTTATGTATCAGCAATTTGAACTATTTTGCATTAAATCTTGGGCAAAAGATGCTTGGATACTTAAAATATGCCCATATGGAAAACAGATTACCAGAATTCGTTATCATTGCTGGAGATATTGGCATCAGGTCGAAGTAAAGAGGGAATTTGGACCGATACCAAAGCATATAAAAATGCCAGAAAGCCCAAGAACAGTTGGGTAGACCATAAACCACCACAGAAATGTGATGGTTTTTTATAACAAAAAATTGATTATATTTGACTTAAATACAATATAATCCACCGGTGGTGGATTTTTTATTGTTGGTATAATAAATTAATTATATTACAATTACACCAATGGATCATAGATTTTTTTATATTATTTGGGCTTCAATCTTTTTTTTGATTTGGCTTGCTCTCTTTATTCACAGAAAAAATATAAGAGGTGAGATGTTGTTTATGAGTATTCTATTTGGCTTCGGAGGAATAATTAGTCAACTTACTCACTTAAAAGACTGGTGGAAGCCATTAACTTTAACAAAAACCCCAATTGGTATTGAAGATTTTATCATTGGATTTTCAATAGGAGGAATAGCTTCTGTAATCTATGCAGAGCTATATCACAAAAAAATTAAATTAAAAAGAATTGATTCAAAAAAGAAAGATTTAAAATATTATTTTCTCGGCGACTTATTCCTTGTTTCATTTGCTATGGTTTTTCTTGCAATTTTCTACGGATTAAACTTAAACTCCTTTTATTCAGCTGTTATTGCATATTTTGCTGGAATCATTACGATTTATTGGTTTAGAAAAGATTTAGTATTGGATTCATTTGCAAGTGGAATTATGCTGTTGATTCTTGGATCAACAGTTTATTATTTTTTATTTCTACTCTACCCAGATTACATTCAAAAATTTTGGTACCTACATCAAAATTGGTATTCAAATTTGGTTCTAGGAATTCCAATAGGGGAATACATTTGGTTTTTTCTCACCGGAGCATTTATCGGACCACTTTATGAATTTGTGAGATTTAAGAGGTTTGTGAAGGTTAGGTAAGAGTAAAAATACAAAAATCCACATGTAACCATGTGGATTTTTGTGGTGGGAGTTTCGACTTCGACTCAGATTTTTGCCGTCGCAAAAATCTGAGCTGGCGCCGGGAGTTTCGACCTCGACTCAAAACTTTTCCGTCGAAAAGTTTTGGTCTGGTCACCGGCTCGAAATTTTTTGTACTCAAAAAATTATACTCCGCCGTTCGAATCCCGGCCGGGAGTTTCGAAACTTACAGTTTCTGTACACCTTTCGTATCGTACTCGCTTCGCTCCGTGCGATATACTCAAGGTCTTC
>JBAXIZ010000079.1:0-3409 GCA_037138095.1 bacterium | reverse complement strand
AATAAAAACACCACGATTTTCCGAAGGAAAATCGTGGTGTTTTGCTTGACAAAATTATATCATATGTGATATAATACACCCAGAGGGTAAAGGATCTTCCTCTCGAAAATGGTTGCCTCTGGTTACTATTTTCGAGGGGAAGAGAGTGATGAGCTCTGCCGAAGCGTCTAGTCCACGCATCGCAAAGATTCCTCTCATAATATTCATTATTATGAAAATATTTCGAGCCATAGGCCTCGGTATAGCCATCGTCACTTTAAAGTTTGTTGTACCAGATATCTGGCACGCATTCGAATCCACCCTCGTCACGTTCTTTAACACCTTACAAAAAACTCTTGCGTTTACACCGGGAGAAATTTTGCAAGGTAATGTGATCAACTTTCCTCAGGTCCCATAGGATTTGAGCAAACATCACACGTTCGCCTAAAGCCGTTTTGCATACGCAAGCGGCTTTTCTAATATAAAAATTACTTACAAACATGACGCTTGTAAGTAAATAAAATTCTTTCTTAGATATTTTAACGATCCAAAGTAACAAATACCACTTCTTTCCTCGGCGTTGAAACACTAAAGAACGTATTTGGTGGTAATTTTGTTAAATTCCTATGCAAAACTACTTTCGTCGTCCCATTAAGAAGGATTATAGCAGTCTTACCAAACACTCGTGACACCCATGTTATATAGCTTCTTTCTTCCGGTTTTTCTGATTCGGGATCGTTATAAAGTACCAAATCACCGCGAGAAAGTTTCTTTTCCTTGATAAATTTGATCATAATTATAATGACAAGTATTAAACTTATCGCAACACAAGCAGTTTCTAATCCCTTCGAATATAGCAGTAATGTTTGCATGGTAGTTTGTTGTTGTTTCCAAATATAAAAATACTCTTTTAATTATTAAAGTCAAATGATTTGTTATTAATGAATATTCTGCTATTCTAGAAACAAAATGAATAAACCCCTAAAATTTACAATTGAAAAGAAATTAAATAATACTCTCGGAAGAGTGGGCGTTATTTCCACGCCTCATGGAGATATTCAGACTCCAGCTTTTGTTACTGTGGGTACAAAAGGTACTGTGAAAGCTCTTTCGCCGGAGCAGGTAAAAGATTTGGGGGCTCAAGTTGTACTTGCAAACACATATCATTTATATCTTCAGCCTCATGATTATGTAATACGAGATGCGGGTGGAATTCATAAATTTATGAATTGGAGCGGGCCCACAATGACAGACTCTGGAGGTTTTCAAGTTTTTTCTCTTGGTGCTGCATATGGAAAAAATATTTCAAAAGTTACAAGTGCGGAAAATGCACCACTTTTACTTCCTGAAAATGGGGAAGATGAAGTTGTGAAAATTGCAACTATTGATCACGACGGTGTCACTTTTAAATCTATTATTGATGGTTCCCTACATTATTTCACACCAGAGCGTTCGATTGAAATTCAACACAATATTGGCGCAGATATAATTTTTGCTTTTGATGAATGCACTTCTCCGAATGAACCGCTTCGATATCAACAAGAAGCGTTAGATAGAACACACAGGTGGGCAAGAAAATCTCTAGAACATCACAAAAAACTTTTGGGAACCGAGTTCCCAAAAAAAAGTGCACTTTTCGGGATTGTCCAAGGTGGGAGATTTGAAGAGCTTCGTAAAGAAAGTGCAAAAGTTTTATCCGAGATGGATTTTGATGGCTATGGGATCGGCGGGTCTTTTGCAAAAGAAGATATGGGTACAGCAGTGAAATGGGTAAACGAAATATTGCCAGAAGAAAAACCTCGGCACTTACTTGGTATTGGTGAACCGGAAGATCTTTTCATGGCGGTAGAAAATGGGTGTGACCTTTTTGACTGTGTGGCACCAACAAGAATTGCTCGAAACGGACAGGTTTACACAAAAAACGGAAAAGAAAATTTATTGAATAATAAATTTATAGAGGATTTTACCCCCATAGATGAAGGGTGTGAATGTTATACATGTAAAAATTATTCAAGAGCATATATCGCTCATCTTTTTCGCGCAAAAGAAATGTTTGCCGCGACCTTGACATCAATTCATAATTTATATTTCATAATTAATCTTGTAAAAAAAATGCGTCAGTCAATTCTCGACGATACTTTTCACGAATTTAAAAATGAGTTTTTGGTGAAATACAGGCGCTAGCTTTTTAAAAAAGGGGGGTACGATTAATCGTACCCCCCTTTTTTAATTCATGAAAAGAGAGTGGACATTTTGCCCATTTGTTGTATTATGTCGAAGGACTAGGTTGTCCTTCCTAAAATTTAAACAGAAGTAGAATAGAATCTGAGATGCAAATTAAATCTGTAAGTTTAGTTTTGCGCAAAAAAATCGAAAGTGAAATCAATAGTCAGCCCCCTGATGAAAAGCCTAGAAAAATTAAGCGTGGCGGATGGGATAATATTGGATTTTCTTCCAGTTGTGTGTTTGAAGCGGAAGAAAGGTTTGTTTTGATTGATTGTGCGACAAAAGAAATCCTCAAACGAAAAGTCATGAAGCAAAGTGAGGCAGATGAAAGAAACAAAATAATCTCTGATATCAATTATGCTTGGGTCAAGGCACTCTAGTGTTCTTTCTGATAATAACTCTCGGATTATGTCTGGGAGTTTTTTATATTAAAAAATACATTAAATATTTATTGCACAATAATTAATTTGGTGTAATATCCTAATTGGTGACTTTAGCTGTTCCTTAGGGAGATGTTTGAGTGTGAATCACTATGTGGCCGATAATCCGCCTCATGAAAATAGGTTCACATCCTATCAGCTTGTTGGCGGTAGGAAATACGGATTACAACCGTTTTTCCGAAAGTAGTGGCGAGCGAAAAAGGGTAATGGCCCACCAAGGCTATGACGGGTAATCAGACATTTCGGAACACATCTGAGCAGTATATACAAAGCACCATGCCTCGTCGATTTCCACATCGACGAGGCCAAAATTTTTTTAAGAAATAATGACAATGTCACAAAAATAGGTTAATATCAAACAATATTTAATGACAGAATGAATTTTCTGTCATCCTCGTGTAATCACGGGGATCCAAGTCCTGAATTTTGCAGACTGGATTCCCGCCTCCGCGGGAATGACAATACAGGAACATGTAGTTATTAGATTAATAATTTATGTCCAAAAACCTTTTTAAACTTCATAGCGAATATAAACCAGCTGGTGATCAGCCAAAAGCGATCTCTGAGCTTCTTTCTGGTATCAAAAAAGGTTATAGAGACCAAACTCTTTTGGGTGTAACTGGTTCTGGAAAAACTTTTACAATGGCAAATATTATTGCAGAAGTGGGGAAACCGACTCTTGTGATAGCTCACAACAAAACCCTTGCCGCTCAGCTTGCTCAAGAATATAAAGAATTTTTCCCTGAAAACGCCGTTCACTACTT
>JBAXIZ010000078.1:0-3462 GCA_037138095.1 bacterium | reverse complement strand
GGAGGCTGTCGAGCCGAGGTATGACGAAAAGATTTTTCAGTAGAAAAATACTTTTGGGCGAGGCGTGGTCAGAAATTTTTTCAGTGAGCTCAGATGGGTATCTGAGCGCAAGGTCGGAAGACGACGGTCTGAGGCATGTGGAAAAGATTTTTTAGTAAAAAAATACTTTTGCAGAAAAATATTTGTGACGTTCATGACTATATTTTGTGTCGTCCTCGGTACTCCGGGGTTGAATCGTGTGGGACACGATTCAAAGACGGAGCGCGACGGCGCGAGTGAGAAAGCATGGGTATGCTTTCGCAAGACCGGAGGCTGACGAGCCGAGGTGGGGTCGCGTAAAAATTCAGCAGAATTTTATACGTGATCGGGATCGAACAAATTTCTAGTGAGCTCAGATGGCTATCTGAGCGCAAGGGCGGAAGACGACGGTCTGAGCCATGTGGAAAAGATTTTTTAGTAAAAAAATACTTTTGCAAGAAATTATGTGTGATCTGAAGTCAAAAATTAAAAATTCTATTATTATACAAAGTATTGTATAATAATAGCTATATGAACCCCACCTTTTCAGAAGAAAAAAATTTTACAAATTCAAAAGAGGAGTTGGATTTTTTGCGTAACAGGGTAGCATCACTTGAAAAGAATTATGCAGAAAAAGGTGAAGAAATAAATCGTGAAGATATAATTCGAGAGGAAATTGATGCCTATAAAAAAACAACACCAGAGGAAGCTCTGCACAGGGATTTTGCACTTACTCACTCTGATGTAGAGGGTATAGTGCTCGACCTTTCTCCGGAGGAGCATGATAAGAAAATAGAAGAACTTTTGGGGATACTTCAAGAGAAGGGAATATTAAATACAATACAGATCGTTGAAGCCTTGAAGAATCCTCATATTGAAGATGATTTTCATAGATTTTTAGTTGAATATATTGGTAAAGGCTACCCAGTAGACGGGCTTAAAGAAAAAACTCCCTTATATAAAGCTCTCAAGAGAATACTTTATGAAATTTCTTTTCCTGATGCTGAAAAAGAAGAAAAACCAAAACCTTTGAAAGAATTTGTTTCAGGAATGGAGCAACTTTATGCTGGCCTTTTAAATGCAGGAGGTATAAATAGCTTTCACGATTACATTACTATCGAGCTCGCACAATCTCACGCCGAGCAGGAAACAGTTTTTTATATGTCACTTCCAGTAGAACATTCTGATCTTTTTGAAAAACAAGTTCTATCATTTTTCCCAAAAGCAAAAGTTTTACCTAAGCACGATGACTATAATATTTTTAATGAAGCTGGTTTTACAAGTGGCTCATATGCTTCGTATGAAAAAAGTGATGCTTTACCAATAAAAACATATGAAGAATATGATCACGACCCTTTGAATGCTCTTTTGAATTCTTTTTCAAAAATGAATAAAGTGGGGGAGGGAGCATCTATTCAAATAGTGCTAAACCCACACGGCGACTATTATCTTGCACGTTTTAAAAAGGCTCTTGAAGAAGTTGAAAAAGGTAAGTCAAAAAAGGAAGCCCTAAATATAACTTATGGATTTTTAGATGAGATAAAAAAAGATTTTAAAATTATGGTAAAGGAAACCATAAAGGGAGATAAAAAGAAAAAAGAAAAAGATGCCTTTGAACAAAAATATGTGGATCAGGCGACTGTTGAGAGTTTAAAAAAGAAAATTTCTTCTCCTGTCGTTTCTGCAAATATTCGTATTCTTGCTTCTGCGGAAAATAGAGCGAGAGCAGAATCTATTCGTGGTGAACTTGAATCAACTTTTAGTCAATTTGTAAATACAACAGGCAATAGTATTTCATTTACAAAATGCGAAGGGAACAAACTCAATGTTTTGGTACGAAATTTTTCATTTAGATATTTTATAGATGGTGAAGTTTTGCCGATGAGTATAAAAGAAGTCACAACGGTAATGCACTTCCCAGCAGGAAGTTACACTTCAAACCCAATTTTGAAACAAGCAAAAGCTGGTACTGCGCCAGCGCCAAGCGGTATGCCGGACTCCGGAATTCTTTTGGGTGAAAATATTCATCAAAATATTAAACAAAATATTTATATGACACCAGAAGACAGGCTTCGTCATATGTATGTTATAGGGCAGACAGGTACTGGTAAATCTGTGATGTTGAAGAATATGGCAATTCAAGATATTAAAAATGGGGAAGGTGTGTGTTTTATCGACCCGCACGGCTCTGATGTTGATGCTGTACTTGCTTGTGTGCCACCTGA
Source organism: bacterium (assembly GCA_037138095.1). Classification (GTDB taxonomy): domain Bacteria; phylum Patescibacteriota; class Minisyncoccia; order Phycocordibacterales; family CAIZIN01; genus CAIZIN01. Next base: position 1,219 of record JBAXIZ010000078.1, on the reverse strand, counting down.
AAGATATGAAGATGTTATATATTTTGACCCAGCATATACCGAAAGACCTTTTGCGCTAAATATGCTCGAATTTGATGCTTCTCGGCCCGACCAGAAAACCTTCGTAGTGAACGAGCTCTTTAGCATTTTCAAGAAACTCTTTGCCGATAGTAATCCGGAGTCAATGGGGCCAGCTTTTGAGCAATATTTCCGAAACTCAGCAATGCTTGTGATGGAACATCCAGAAAGTGGTTGCACCTTGGTGGATATTTCTCGAGTACTTTCTGATAAAAAGTACAGAGATTTCAAACTTGCTCATTGCAAAAATCCTCTTGTTGCACAATTTTGGGCAAACGCGGAGAAAACAACAGGGGATCAAGGTATTGCAAACTATGTTCCGTACATCACCAACAAATTCGATGTGTTTTTGGCAAACGAAATTATGCGACCGATTATTTCTCAAGAAAAATCATCTTTCAATTTTCGAGATATTATGGATAAGAAAAAGATTTTACTCGTGAACCTTTCAAAGGGGCGACTTGGAGATATGAATGCAAATCTTATTGGACTTATTCTTGTGGGTAAAATTTTGATGGCTGCACTTTCTAGAGCTGACATTGTGGGAAGGGAAGATTTTCCACCATTTTATTTGTATATCGATGAGTTCCAAAACATTACAACAGACTCGATTTCCACAATACTTTCTGAAGCTAGAAAATATAAACTTTCTCTCACGATTGCTCACCAGTTTATAAAACAAATTGAAGAAAAGATTCGCGACGCTGTCTTTGGCAACGTGGGCTCGATGGCTGTTTTCCGTGTGGGTGCAGAAGATGCAGAATTTTTAGTAAAACAATTCGAGCCAGTATTTACAGCAAAAGATATTATGAATGTTGATAATTTAAATGCATATTTAAAAATTCTTTCGCAAGGTAAGCCGGTGCGACCATTTTCAATATTTGAACCATTTCCACCCAAAGGAGATGTGGGCATTGGAGATAAATTAAAACAACTTTCGTATCTTACATATGGTCAAGAAAGATCTTTTGTTGAAGATTCGATTATGGAAAAATACAATCAGGCTGTATAGCTAAATAGTTTTTAGTAATTAGGCATTAGTCGTTAGTTTTGTCATCCTCGCGAATGCGGGGATCCATGTTAGTTTCTAAATCCGAAATTCGAAGCACGAAATTCGAAACAATATCAAAATTCAAAATATTAAATTAAAAACAAATACAAA
>JBAXIZ010000077.1:0-3478 GCA_037138095.1 bacterium | reverse complement strand
TACAAATATAAATAACGCTCTTTCCGCAATGACTTCTGCAGAAGAGGGTATTCGTTCCACATCTTCAGGTAAATCAGTACAGGAAGCCAAGGTAAAATCATTCCAAGCATCTCTCGATGCTATAAAAACTCAAATTGAAAAGACATATATAAGAGCTCCTTTTTCTGGAATAATTTCTAAACAAGATGCAAAAGTTGGGGAGGCGATTTCACCAAGTATGAGTTTGGTTTCTTTGATTAGTGAATCATACGAAATTGAAGCGTATATTCCAGAATTAAATATTTCTGGAGTTGATGTGAAAGATAAAGCAAGAGTTAATTTGGATGCTTTTGGTACAAGTGCAGAGTTTGGGGCAGTTGTTATACAAATCGATCCAGCCGAAACTATAAAAGATGGGGTGGCGACATATAAAGTGCGATTAGCTTTTGAAAATGCAGACTCGCGTATAAAGCCGGGGATGACAGCAAATATAAAAATTGAAACAGGGAAAAAAGATAATGTTTCAATTCTTCCGCTTCGAGCTATTGTCACAACAAATGGTGTAAGCACAATAAAAATTAAAACAAATGATGAGCCAATAATAAAAGAAATTAAAATTGGTGATAAAGATTCACGTGGGAATGTTGAAGTGATTTCAGGCTTAGCGCCCGAAGATAAAGTATTATTAAACCCATAGATATAATATGCCTCAATTTATTCGTATAGGTTTTTATCTGGCTTGGCGACAAATTCGCAGAGCCAACAAATGGACAACATCACTAATTATTTTTGTGATGGTGTTAACTTTTCTGAACTTGGTTGTTGTGTCTGGACTTTTGGTTGGTCTTATTCAAGGATCGGTAAATGCCCACAAAGCACAATCTTTTGGTGACATTACAATTTCAAAACTTGCAAAAAAAGATTATATAGAAAACTCTCCATTAATTTTAGATATTCTTGATAATTTTAAAGATGTTGATGTTTATACTACTCGCTATGCACAAGGCGGTGTAGTGGAGGCAAACTATCAGAGTGCTGCAAGGGATAGCGAAATCGACAGAGCAAATACAACCTTTGCGGGCATTGATCCAATAAAAGAAGATAATGTTACAAACTTATCAAAGAGAGTTGTTGAGGGTGAATATTTAAAGCCCGATGACTATGACAAAGTTTTGGTGGGTTCAATGCTTTTGAAAAGATATTTACCAATTGAATCTCCGGGTTTTACTCAGCTGACAAATGTCGGAGTTGGTTCAAAAATACGAGTTAAAATTGGTACATCTATTCGGGAGGTAACAGTGAAAGGAATTTTGAAATCAAAGGTGGATACTGTATCTGCTAAGATATTTTTTGTCGATACTGAGCTTCGAGCAATTATGGGGAGGACTGACTATGGGCTTGATGAAATTGCGATAAAAATAAAACCGGGGGCAGATCCGAAAGTTGTGAAAGAAGCGCTTATGAGAAGTGGTATTGGAGAGTATGCAAAAGTTCAAACATTTGAAGAGGGAGAACCAAAGTTTTTGAAAGATATAAAAGATACGTTTGCTTTACTCGGAAACATCATTAGTTCTATAGGTCTTGTCGTGGCTTCTATTACAATATTTATCGTAATCTTCGTTAATGCGATTACAAGAAGAAAGTTTATTGGTATTTTGAAGGGGATCGGTATCAGTGGAAAAACAATTGAAACCTCATATCTTTTCCAGTCAATATTTTATGCAGTTTCTGGTTCTTTGATCGGCCTCGTTCTTCTTTATGGATTTCTTGTTCCTTATGTAAATTCACACCCTATCAATTTTCCATTTAGTGATGGAATTTTAGTGGCAACAGTTATTGGAACATTTTGGAGAGTGACATTACTTATTGTTGCAACAATGGTCGCCGGATATATTCCAGCTAGAATGATTGTGAGGAAGAACACACTCGATTCAATTTTAGGAAGATAATATTATTAAATAATAACACGACACCAATACACGAATAAATACAGCGAATGACACGAATAAGATCCCATGCTTCCGTTTATGTCATCCTTGCGAATGCGAGGATCCATGGATTCCCGATCTGGTCGGGAATGACAATCCAGGGAATTCCATTCGCTTCATTCGTACTTATTCGTGGATTTGTGTCGAGATAAATATGATATCAGTAAAAAACTTAATTAAGACCTTTGTGGATGGCGATAAGATAACACCGGTATTAAAGGGTGTGGATTTTGAGGCTGAGAGCGGAGAGTTTATTGCAATCATGGGACGCTCTGGTGCTGGGAAAAGTACGTTCATGTATCAGGTGAGTTTGCTCGATGAACCGACTTCTGGGGAAATAATTATTGACGGACATGATGCACACGAAATGACCGCTGATGAAAAAACAGATTTTCGTTTGACCGACCTCGGTTATGTTTTTCAAGATTATGCTTTGTTACCAGATTTAACAGCAAAAGAAAATGTTGCACTTCCGCTTCTTATGCAGGGGATGTCGAAAAAAGAAGCTTATGAAATCGCTTGCACATCTTTAACAAAAGCTGGGCTTGAACATCGTTTTGATTTTTTGCCAAGTCAGATGTCGGGAGGTGAACAACAGAGAGTGAGTATCACAAGAGCGGTTGCACACAAACCAAAAATTCTTTTTGCGGATGAGCCGACTGCAAACCTCGACAATTATTCCTCAGGCCTCGTAATGGAAATGTTTAAAGAGCTACATCGAGAAGGGCAGACTATTATAATGGTGACTCACGAGGAGCAATATGCAAAATTGGCAGAAAGAATAATTTATTTTGATGATGGGAAAATAGTAAGTTAACAAATAACAGATAACTTATAACTAATAACCAACATCTTCTATGTCATTGCCGTGAAGACGGCAATCCAGTCTCGCATTCGCATTTAGAACAATTACAACACCTACAACATCTACAACCTATTGCATTTTCTATGCTTTGTGGTATTGTTTTCTTCGGTATGAAAAGTTCCCCAACACTCGCAAAAATGAGTGCGCCACGGCGTACTCGTCACGTCCCAGTCATTACATATTTCGCTCAGATTTTCTCGAGCGATTTGAATCAGCGACTCTTCGAATTGTTAGGCTTTGATGCCTATGCAACAGAAGAAAGTCGTAGATGTGATAATGGGAAATCTATCCTAGTTTGGGAGGTGACTATCGATCAAGCAAAAAAGCTCTTTGCTAAACCTCGAAGTCACTTCGACATCTGGCAATCGAAGGACGGCGATGACCTCACAAAGGTTACGACCGAACTCCAAAAGAAGCTCTTCAAGCAGAAAGTCTCACGAGGAGGCAGAATCAAGAAAGGCTCCGAGATCAAACAGCCAAAGATGGTCGCCAAGTCTCCCGCCGACGGTCCGCCTTGGAAATAGCACCAAAACACCGCACGATGAAAGTCGCGCGGTTTTTTCTTATTATATAGGGCCCGCCCGGTAGTGCTTTTCGTATTCGAAAAACTACTACCCGGGTTGCATTTTTATGAAAAGTATAGTAG
>JBAXIZ010000076.1:0-3514 GCA_037138095.1 bacterium | reverse complement strand
CCGGTTGTGGAGCGGAACTGGACGAGGCCGTGGACGGAACTTTGGGGGACATGGGTGTGGAAGGGACGGTTGTAGCGGGGGCGGTTGTGGCTGGTTCCTTTTCCGGTTCCTGCGAAAGCGGTTATGCTTGGGTAATTGGCTCGGCCAAATATGGCACCAGCCCTGGTTTTTGTGTTGAGCAGGACGAGCATGCCTCAAGCTCGCCGGAGGGAACGAACATAACGCAAGGCGAAGCAAAGTTAGTTTGCCAAGCTCTGGGTAACAACTATCATTTGATTAGTGAAAATGAATGGTTAACAATTGCGGACAATGCTATTCAAGTAGTAGTAAACGACATTGACCAGCTGACAGAAAATTTACAGCTTATGACTTGGGCGAGTACTAGTGTTGCTACCAGTACAATTGTTTTGAAGTTGAGCAATGAGTCACAACTCTACAATATTGTCGGCGGTAAAGCAGAATGGACAGATCAAATAATCACTCGCGCTGGTCTCCTGAACCCGACTAGCTCTGATTGGCAGGAATATTCCAATATTGAAGATTACAAAAGTTTGAACATAGCCCCACCCTACTATTACACTTCTGTTAATGGCATTGGCCGTATCAAGACCGGCTTGGCTTCTTCTTCGCCAGACTATTTGCGTGGATTTGTTCGGGGCGAGAACGCTTTGTTCGATTTGGACATGTCTCATTCTCCAATAGAGGCGACGAGCACGATTGGATTTAGGTGTGCGAAATAATTTTATGGTCAAGGAATTTTAATTTACACAAAACATTTACCATCTACAAACCCAGTAGAGACGGCCCCGCTGGGGCGTCTCCTCCCCAAACAAGGCAAACAAAACACAAAACAACACCCACGAATCTAAAAGAATAGGCACTGGTAGGAGATTAGGGTGGTAATTATTTATAATTTTGTCTGACAAATTTCAACCAATTGTAAATTTTTGGTAATTCACAGCTGGCTATTTCCAGAGGAGATTTATTTTTTCTGGTTGGATATTCCGACTCGGTAAGTTTATGAAATCTCCAGTCAAGCATAATTATTTTAATCCACCTACCAATGTTAATTGGCTTCTTGAAGCCTTTCATTAAATTAGTTTTTCTTTTAACAATGTAATTAAATCCTTCGAGTACATTATTGTACGGACTCATTTCCGGATTGTCGAAATGAGTTAGCAACAACTCGAAGTTACGCTTAAGCACACCAATCAAATCTTGTAATTTTTTATTCTGTTGATGTTCTTGAGCGTACCTTTTAAGTATCACTAAATTGTCGAGTGCATCTTGTTTCGATTTGGCAAACAAGACCGCTTCCACTTTATTTTTTATCTCACGATCGATTTCGTTTTTGATTCTCTTAAATGAGATTAGCTGACCGCATCTGGCATACTTGTGGAAGACGCATAATTGAATTGCCGTTCCCGAAAATAAAGTCCTCAAAGACTTTAGTAATCCCGGATCGCCATCGCAGAAAAACCCTTTTAGAATCGGTCTGATTTCGCTGTCGCAACCTTTCAGTAGCTTGGTGTAATTGGTCTCGTTTTCTTCGTTGGCCACCACCCAATTAATGACATCCAGAGTGACTACATCAAAGATTATCAAGAGGACGAAATCGCGTCCGCGATATTTCATCCAGGTTCCGTCAAGAGCATAATATCCTGAACGTTTCGGTTTGAGCCAAGCGGTAATTTCTTGATTGGATGGAAGAGATGAAGTCAGTCGTTCGAGGTGATCGATTAAGATGTCTTTGGAAAAAACTGTTTTGTCAAACCAGCTTTGAATGATAGCGATTACTCCGTTAAAAGATACTGACCGCAGATACATGAATGCCGCTTGTTCAACAACTTCTATATCAAACATACCGATAGTCTTGATTGAGTCATCCCCCCATTTACGATGACAAGTGGAACACTTGAAGAGCTGAACTTTGATCGATTTCCAATCCAATTTAGTAAAAATTTGAAGGTACTTAAAACCATATTTAATCGCTGGTAGTCCACATTGGGGACAGAATTTTTTTTAAGCATAAGTGTCAACTTTCTTTCGGCAGATTGTAAAAATTCCACCGAATTATTATTAGAATTAAGATTATCTTAATTCTAACCTAAACTTAGCTTTAAATCAATATTCTACCACCCTAATCTCCTACCAGTGCCAAAAAATAAATACCCTGGCGAAAAATTACGGCCCAGTGAAACGGATTGGATTTTTAATCTATCGCCGAACCTTGCATATTTAAAAATTGACGATTTGACACAGGAAGTGTATGACAGAGTTGCTGGTGAGGAACGAAAACGCGCGTTTATTGAAGGGATGGATAGAGTTCAGCCACCTCAATTAGAATATATTAAAAAAAACATTCTACCAGAAATCAAAGATAATAATTTACGGGAAACTTTACTAAACGAAGCAGAACACCCGTTCCCATGCTTTATAACCTTTGAGGGAGTAGGCAAAGATGATAAGTTATATCAAAATATATACAACAAAAAACCTACAGTTGTACCATTTGAGGATTTTTATTTAGACGCATTTTATGGCAACGATATAAGAGAAATTCGCGTACCGGAAAATAAAATTGATCAGGTAAAAAAATGGTTGGATGAAAAAGACTTGAAACATATTAAGCTAGTGCCACTGGAGGTTTATGAAATTAAACGTATTATTGAAGATAATATCGATGAATCATTAGAACAAACTTTAGAACAAGACTATCCATTTTTAGCTGAAAGGAAAAGTAAATTGCAGGGCATTGTCCATTATGATGAAACATTTTTAGAACATATGAAAAATTGCCTTGATGAATTATCAGGCATGGAAGAAGAATTTCGCGAAACTTTTGATAATCCTGCAAAGCAAAGAAAATATTTAGCAATCATTAAAAAGGTGCTCATTTTACATGAAATCGGCAAACTTGTTACATCGGAAGAGCTCGAGCAAATGGGATTTAACATTTCGGCGAAAAATGAACAGGATGGAGCCGAAGTGATATTGGCTAAGTATGATCAACTAAATATTCATGATAAAAATGAAGCTCAACTGATCTCTTTTTTAGTACGTAGTTATCATGATTTTTTTGATATCTATATAAATCAAAAACAATCCTTAGAAACACAAGAAGAAGTGCTTAATTTTAGTCGTGAGCAACAAATTTCACCATCAGATCTCCTTCAGCTCATGCGCTTTGTAGCTAACGCAAATAATTTAAGTGCTGTTGAAACTACTAATAGAAACACGGACTCTAATCACACAAAAGAACAATTAAAAGACATACTTAATACTGTCGTTGATAAGATGCTAATTGAAATCCAAAAAGCTGAATAAATGTAAAAAATTGACAAAACCCCAATTTTCACTTAATATATAATCATGAACAATCCAACTTTAACCAACAAAAAACGGGAAAAATATTTTAAAGAAATCTTTGTTAATCTCATCTATGACAATATGGCCATGGAGGATGAGGCGATTTTTTCTAAGAAAAATATTGCTGAGCGCTACAAGCTTCAAA
>JBAXIZ010000075.1:0-3526 GCA_037138095.1 bacterium | reverse complement strand
CGCCGCATGATATTCGGCATTTTCAGAAAGATCACCGAGAGCTCGTGCATACTCCAAATCCTCCGCAATCTCTTTGCGTTTTTTTGTCTTTAAAACAACAAGCTCCCCTTTGAGCTCTTCTAATTTTTCTTTTGTTAGATAGTGTTTTGATGTATCCATATTTTTGTATAATAGCAGAAAACGAAGAAAAAACAAGGTGCATAATGGAGTTATGAGTTATGAGTCAAGAGTTATGATTAAAATTCAATCATTAATTCATCTAAAAAACCACACAACATAACTTGACTTTATGTATAAAGTATTATAGTATAGCAAATGGGAAAGTCCCAAAACAAATCACACAAACCAAGCAGAAAAACATGCAACCAAGAATGAATCGTCGTGACCAAGCAGAGCTGATCGAACTCATCACCACGTGGAACAAGAAAAAGCGTGGGATGATCCCCCGGGGTCACAAGCTCATCATCATGCTCGATGTAGAACCAATCACACCGAGCTCAATCGTCGAGGTCCGTGTAGTTGGGAAAGCCACAAGCACGAGAACTTCCCGCAAGACTCCAGAAAAAATACCGGCGAAGAAGCTCAATGGCAACATCAAGGCAATTATGGAAATGCCGTTGATTAACCTAGATCTTCGAACATCAGTCTTCAACGTGTTGAGCGGACTTAAAATCAAAACGATCGGCAACCTGTATATTTGGGTTTCAGCTCGGAGTGAAGAATTGTTACTCACTCCTCGGTTTGGACACGGATCCCTACAGGAATGCCGTGAAAAACTCAAAGCCCAAGGCTTCGAACTTGTGTAAGTACTCCTCGTATTTATCTCTAACCGCTCCCAGAATTTCTGGCGAGCGGTTTTCTTTTTTATAAAGTACATATAACGCGCGGTCGCGCGTTATATGTACAATGTAAAATGTTCCATGTTATGTGTTATATATTCCATGCTACGTGCTACCGCACATAGTCCGGCGTATTCGCATACATCCACTCCAAAAGAGTCCTCATCACAAACACACCCCCCACAGTATTTTTCACAGAGCCGTGTTCCATCATCACTACAAAAGCATATTTTGGATTTTCATAAGGAAAAAAACCTGTCACCCAAGAGTTCACAAAATCTTTTTTTACACCAAGCTCGGCTGTACCCGTCTTTGCGGCCACATGCAAAGCTTCCATATTCAAACCCTTAGCCACACCTTCGGTCACAGAAAGTCTCATCCCCTCTTTTGCAATTTGTATATTCGCTTTATCAACAGGAATTTCTTGAGGCGCCGACTCCGCATTTGCATCTTTCAAAATAACAGGTGAAAGTAATTTACCATTATTTGCTAAAGACGCCACAGCTCGAAGCGCTTGCATTGGTGTGACCTGAAAACCATATTGTCCAATCGAAGAGTGGTATGTATCCCCCAGTCGCCACACTGGGTCTGTGGGAAAAGTTTTTGCTTTCCATTCTGGTGTAGGAATCAAACCTGCTTTACTTGAAAAAAATGAATCTGGTAAAGGCTGGCCAAAACCAAAAAGTTTCATATATTTATCTATGTTTGAAATACCTAAACCTTTTTGGTCGGCATATCCACCCCCCACAGCATAAAAATACACATCGCAAGATTGAGAAATCGCATGTCGCATATCCACCCAGCCATTTGCTTTCCAGTCTTTAAAAACAGTTTTTACTTTAGGATCATATGGACTTTGAATACTAATAGAACCAGTACTTAAAATTTGTTTATTTGGAGAAATTGTATTTTCTTCCAAAGCAGCGATAGCCATAAAAGGTTTTACAATAGAGCCAGGGGTATAAAGCCCGTCGATAGCTCTTTCAATAAAGGGATTTCTTTTGTCTTTAAAATACGCCCCAATAACGGCAGAATTCTGTCCGTCCGTCATAACATTTGAATCATATTCCGGATATGAAGTCACAGCCAAAATTTCACCAGTATTTACATCCATAATCGCTCCAGCCCCACCATCAAAACCTGAATCTCTCGAAAGTTTTGCAATTATTTCATACATTTTTGCTTGAACACCTTTGTCGATTGTAAGTTTTAATTCTTGCCCGTGATCCGGCGGTTGCAAAACACTTGTGGAAGTGATTTTACCCAAAGCGTCTGTTTCTGTAAGTTTTTTCCCATTTTTACCTTTCAATAAATCATTATAATATTTTTCGATACCGCCATATCCGTCGTAATCTTCTTTATAATAAAAACCAGACTTATCTTTCGAAGGATATTTTACATAGCCAAGCAAAAGAGAAAATCCTCCCTCTTTTATATAATCACGTTTTGGAAAATCCGAAGTTTCATCTTGAGGAATATTGCTTGCAAGTGGAATTCCATTCCTGTCCGAAATCACCCCCCTTTCAGAAAAAACAATTTCATGATGTAGGCGATTGTTTTCGCTTCTTTGCAAAAATTCTTTTCCTTGCGCAATTTGCAAATATCCAATTCTATATAAATACAAAGAACCGATAATAAAAAAACTTAGACCGAGAATAAAAAGAGTCCTTGAATGGATCGGTTTTTCAATTCTTCCTTCAAATTGATTTTGATCAAAATCTGGCAAATTGGCGGCATCAAGAAAAATCTCATCGGGTGCGATGTCGTTATATAGCCGTTTTTTTCGTTTCCACCATGACATTTGTTTGGATAGTATAACATGCATAGGCGCTAGGCTCTACCCTCCCGTTTGTCATCCTCGGGTACTCCCGGGTGAGCTTGGGGTGGGACCCAAGCGCAAGACCGGAGGCTGACGAGCCGAGGTGTGGCCAGGAAATTTTTCAACAGAAAAATATTCTTGGATCCAAGTTCAGAAGTCTAAACTCAGATCTTTCCATTCCGGATTTGTACTTTCAATTAATTTTATTTTTTCTAATCTATCCCATTTCTTTAGGATTTTTTCCCTAGCAATGGCAACCTATATTTCTCCAGTTTCTTCATAATATACCAATGTATGAATATGATATTTTTTAGTAAAACCGTCTACTAAATTTTCTTTGTGTTCATATATTCTACGTTCCAAATCGTTAGTAACTCCAATATACAAAGTACCATTATATTTACTCGCGAGGATGTATACATAGTAACTGTTCATGCATATATTATATCAAATTAACTTGGATCCCCGGGAGTACCCGAGGATGACAGAAGATACGGATCACTTTAAAAAAGTAATCTTTTTTTAATTATTGGTACAAAGATACACAAAATTAAAGCCAGAATTGGGGCAAAATGTAAATTAGGAAAATAATAAAAACTTGGAGAATAAAGCCAATCAAGGATAAGCGCAACAATAACCCCCTCAACAAATAAATCAAAAAAGAAAAAACAAACACAAAGCGCAAAAAAAGTTATCCACCAAGGTAGTAGATAAATACTGAGAAGTAACATGAGAGTTGTGATGATTCTTATCATAATTTATTTTAAGGTCATTTTATGCAATTGCTAATTAGACTTTTCATTTGCCATTCCTGCGGAGGTGAGCTTGGGGTGGGACCCAAGCGCAAGACTTTGAGCGTTTTGTATTC
>JBAXIZ010000074.1:0-3573 GCA_037138095.1 bacterium | reverse complement strand
ATATTAAACTTCGTTGCTCTTATGGGCTGGAACCCCGGTACAGACGAAGAAATTTTTTCACTTGATGAGCTTATAGAGAAATTTAGATTAGATAAAGTTCAGAAAGGCGGAGCTGTATTTAATGTTGAAAAATTAGATTGGATCAACAGAGAATATATAAAGAGAATGACAAAAGAAGAACAGAAGGAATCTATTAAAAAATTCCTTCCAGTTCAAATAAGTGACGAATTACTTGATATGTTGGTTCCTGTTATATTAGATAGAATAGCAACTTTTGGAGACATAAAAACATTATGGGAAAATGGGGAACTTTCATTTTTTATTGAAGGACCTATTTATGAAAAAACTCTTTTGTATCCGAAGGGTGTAGATGATGCATCTATGATAATTACACATTTGAAAAAAGTAAAAGAAATTTTGGAAAATAATGTTGATTGGAATGCAGAAAAAATTAAAACCGATCTTTGGGATTATGCAAGTGAAGTAGGGCGGGGGAATGTTCTTTGGCCTTTGCGTACTTGTCTAACGGGGCGTGAAAAATCACCAGACCCTTTTACTGTGGCGGAAATATTAGGAAAAACAGAAACACTTAAACGAATTGATACGGCTATTAATCTATTGAAAAAATAATGAGAAATTTTCTTTTAATAAAGAAAATAATTATTGTGGTTTTTATTGGTGCCTTTTTAATACCATCATTAATCAATTCAACCTCCTCTTTTGTCATTCCCGTGAAGACGGGAATCCATGGAATTTATTCGGAAGGGTGGATCCCCGCATTCGCGAGGATGACAATAGAGGAAGTTTTGCTAACTAAGGTAACCTTTGCTGAAACTGTTGATGAATTAAATAAAAAAATTACTGATCAGAAAGGGAAGTTAGAACAGCTTGATGCTGAGATTAAAAAAATAAATAATGATTTGTTAACAACTGGTGCTGAGAAGACTACCCTGCAATCCACACTTAAAACATTAGAAGCTTCAAGAAAAAAACTTGAAAAAGATATAAATTATACTCAGGGGAATATTTCTTTAACAAATTTAAATATAAATAAACTTGCACTTTCTATTGAAGATAAAAATAAAAAAATAGAAGAGGGAAGACTGGCAATGGGGAAAATGATTCGTGCTCTTTCTGAAATAGATGAGACTTCCCCTCTCGAAACTTTTTTATCAAATCAAAGCATGAGTGATGTTTGGAACTATGCCGAGGCTTTGCTTACTGTTGATCATCAGATTCAAGGAAACGTGCGTGAACTCCAAGGTCTGGCTCGTGATTTGGCTATAGACAAACAAGAAACAGAAGCGAAGAAAAAAGAATTAGAAAAACAAAAAACTCTTTTAGGTTCACAAAAACAATCTGTATTAACCACCACTCAAGAAAAAACTCAAGTATTAAAAGAAACTCAAAATAAAGAAGTTAATTATCAAAAACAACTTGCAGAAAAAAAAGCACAAAAAGAAGCTTTTGAAAAAGCATTGTTTGATTTTGAACAACAATTAAAAATTAAAGTTGATCCAAGTAGTTATGCAGGAGCCAAAGCCGGTATATTTAATTGGCCACTTGCAAAAATAAAAATTACTCAACTCTTTGGTTCAACTGCCGACTCTAGGCGTTTGTATACTTCTGGTACTCACAATGGTGTGGACTTTGGTACGCCTATTGGCACGCCAGTACAGGCTGTGCTTGCAGGAACCGTGACAGCCACAGGAAATACAGACCTTCAATCTGGATGTTATTCATATGGTAAATGGGTGCTTCTAAAACATTCGAATGGACTTTCAACGCTTTATGGTCACTTTTCTGCGATAAATGTATCTCCAGGTGCTTCTGTGGACGCTGGTGATATTATTGGCCTGTCTGGTAATACTGGATATTCTACAGGTCCACATCTACACCTTACTGTTTTTGCAACACAGGGTATGCGAGTACAAATATATTCTTCAAGTATTGGATGTAAACAAGTCACGATTCCTATTGCAGATAAAAGTGCTTATTTAGATCCGATGGTGTACTTGCCCCACTAAGTCAAAAGGCAAAAGTAAAAAGTCAAAAGTGCAATTCAAAAGTAATAACTCAAAGACTTCACTTGAGGTGAAGTCTTTAACTTTTGATTTTTTACTTTAAATTTTGACTTTTGACTTTTAAGTTTTGATTTGTGTATGGTATAATTTTTGTATATGAAAATTTCTAAACGTGGCTTTATTGGAATTATAGTTTTAGTGGTGATTGCGATATTATTATTAAGTTATTTGGGTTTTGATTTAAAAAAGATTTTTACAGCTCCTGCTGTCAAAAATAATTTTTCTTATGTTTGGGGTTTCATTAGTAATATTTGGATGAATTATCTTTCAGTGCCATTTACTTTCCTTTGGGGCGAGGCTGTCAAACCTGTACTTGAATTAGCGTGGAAAACTTTTATGCTTGGTATAGACGCGATTAAAAGTGCAAATAAGTAGTTGAAAGTATAAAGTGTAAAGTTAAAAGAAAAAGCCACTATCTCACAGATAGTGGCTTGTTTGAAAAGTTGTAGGCTGGTCACTCCATCCGTTTCAAAAGGTCCTTAAGAATTTCTTTCGGACTAAGTTTTGATATATCCATGTCTTCCGGTAGTTCGATGGCAACCATTTTGTGTGTGTTGTTTTGATCCACGACACCGAGACTTTCCGCAAGAATTTTGAGTGGGTCGCATTGGTCGTTGCGAGCATTATCTTTTCTGCAGTGAACTTTGTAACCACTGCGAATTCCAAATACTGGCATATTTGGCTCTTTTTCAAATTCCAATTCGGTGAGAGTGTAAAATACCTTGTCGGATGCTTTGAATTTTTTGTGAATAGGTCTCATTTTTTCTGAAACCAAATCATCAAATTTTTTTTTGTATTCAGATATTGCTCGATCCGAAATTTGGCCATTGTGTTGTTTCAAATCCTCGCGAAGACACTGAAGAGCGTCGATTATTTTTTGAACCATCTCCTCGAGTTCCTGATAATATTTTTCCCTATTTGTCAAGTCGTGAAAGGGAAGAGGTAGTTAAATTAAAAATTAAAAAAGAAAGGTGTAAAGAAATACAAAATACTCGCGATCGTCATTCCGGCGGAGGTCGGAACATATTCGGGGTGAATGCATTTGTCTATGAAAAAATTAAAAAAATTTAAATAAAAAGGAATTGTAATTTTTTTTGCAAAAAAGTCTAAAAATGCTCAAAAAGTCGATTTTGACTACTTCTAGCCAAAAGGGCTAAAAAGGGCTATTTTGAGGGGGGGGTTAAAAATTGGCTTTTGGCTCTGGGGCTCAGGCGGGGTAGAGACTAGTACCAAAATAAAAAATAAACTTCACCACGGGCATTTTAGAGCCTCATAAAATGGCTAACATAAGGGGGAAGGGGTTAATGTGCTTGGTCTTAATAGAATACTTATATAATAGCCCTATGTTACCGCAAAGATATATTGTGCGACATAGTGTCGTATTTCATATGCCGCTATAAAGCGGCTAAAATCTCCTACTCCCTCTTTCTAAACCAGTAATTTTTTACCCGAATTCTTCACACCCGATTTCCTGGCTAGATTCTCTTTT
>JBAXIZ010000073.1:0-3603 GCA_037138095.1 bacterium | reverse complement strand
TTGAACATTTTGTACTCCTTCGGAGTCCAAAATGTATCTGAACTTATTCATTAATTGTATCAGTCCAGGACATTTTGGACAACTGATTATTATTAATTAAATAATTCACAGGCGATTGGAGCCGCAGGCTCCAATGTGGTCTCTCTATATTATACCACAATAACCAAGTCATCATTCTTTCGTTAAATTCTTTAGTATCTTCTAGCCATATCTCATTCTGGTCTATAAATTCTTCCTGAATAGTTCTATTAAATTTTTCGATGTGCCCGTTGCGATATGGCCTGCCGGGATAATTCCAGTAATGCTTGATGTCTTTGTTTTTCAATTCTTCATCAAAGTATTTACAGAATTCACTGCCATTGTCGGTTTGTATAGCCTTGACAGGGAAAGGCAAAGCTTGATCTAGCTTGCGCAAGAAATCCCTAGCATTATGGCTTCCAGCCCTCTTGTAGCACCAGGCAAATGCCACTCTGCCATGTATATCAATTGCCGTAATAATATAACGCTTCAGTTGATTGCCGAATTTCACTATCGTATCTATTTCTACAAAATCACCAGGTAATTCAGCTCTTAAGTCTTTTGGTTTGCGTTCTTTTTTCCTTTTGGTAACTACCTTGCTTTTGCCATTTGGAAAGTACTTGGTTCTAATGTGGTATATTTTCTTATCCGCAATGATTCTGCCAATTGTCGAAGCGGATATCTTTGCGAAGCCTTCGGCTTCGCAAAAAGTATCCAAAAATATCTTTACTTTGTCTTTACCCATGTTGCGACAAACCTCCATCCTTAGCCGAGTTATTTCAGTAATTAATTTAGGCTCAACCCATCTTTTTCTTTTGACCTTAGGTGCTTGGCTTTTTGGAGTTAATACACTCAAATCTTCACCCCTTCGCAAAGTCTGCTGCCAAAGATATAAAGTAGAACGTTTAACTTTAAAAGCTTCTTCAGTAGCCCTGAGGCCATATTTTCTCCAAAACTCAAGTATTCTCAATCTTTCCTTAGCTTCTTTGGTAATCATACGCGTATTTTGCTTTACTGCGTAATCATACCACTTATGAAAGCCCTTTATGCCTCCATATTTTTCACTCAGATTGAACATTTTGTACTCCTTCGGAGTCCAAAATGTATCTGAACTTATTCATTAATCAATCACAACTGATTTAGTGAATATAATTATTCATTTACCAAGGTATTCCAATTTTCTGCAATCTCAGGTTGCAGCTACAATTCACGGCAACTCTCGTTACAAATTTATTTAAAAGCCGGCTATGATGCCGGCTTATTTAGTATTAATCGCTCCATGGATTACAACCGCCTGATTGGTCAGCTATTGGTTAGTTTACGCACATTTCGGACAAATTACAACTAGTAAAAAGTGATTGGATGTTATTTAAGTTTTTGTATGCCTCCTTCATCGCAGCCACTTGGCCGCGATATTTTCGTATAAGCTTTATTTTCAATCTTCTTTGGGTAACTATCGATGTTTTGCCGGTGGCTATTTCTCGGGGCGTTCTTTGCAAAGGATCTGATCTCAAGGGCTTTTTGTCATTATAATACTCGGCATATTCTTCTAATATCCTTTGTTTACCGGACAAATCGTCCCAGCCACCCCAAAATTTGGATTCCAACAAATCTTTTTGTATGACCCCGTTGAACGCTTCAACCGGCCAATTTTGTTGAGGCGTTCCTTTGTCAATGAACTGAAGCTCGATATTATTGATCTTGCAAAAGCAATTCACTGCATGGCTCCAATGCGCTCGGGCATTATCCAACCTGACAACCTTGGGATATCGACCCGTATTTTGTTTTATTCGCGCCAGCAGGCCTATGACGTCATATCTGTTGATTCTGTGCGCGACAAAGGATATGGCCACGCTAGAGCTTGAATATTCATCTATGGCATTGAAGATGCTTAATTCTCTAGGCTTGTTGTTTGTCAATCCGACATCATCAATGCAGACAACATCCAGAAATCTTTGTCCTTTCGGGAAAATGGCATATATCTTTTTACTTTCGCTGAATTTACGGTTTTTCCCCAATCTTTTCAAAACACACCATACTCCGCCGCTGGTCAAAAATATTCCCAAATTAGCCAGATTGTGGGCGATGCCCACAAAAGACCTCTCCGATTTCTTTAGCTCGGAATTATCTCGGATTGATTCTATCAGCTTTTCAATCGGCTCCGGCGTCTTATTCCAGACGGTTTTAGGGGCCTTGGACTTGGTTTGGCCGCCTGACTTGACCCAATCATAGTATGTACTTTTTGGTAACCCTAACTGCTGCAATATCCAATATTTAGGCTTCTTTAGCCTAGCGCGCTCACTCTCGACTAGCTTCAACATCCTTTGCTTTTCAAAATCCTTCAAAGTGTTATAATTTTTCATAGAATTGAGTAGTTATTATAGTTAATTGTTAGTTCCAATTACTATTTTACTACTCTTTTCTATTTTGGCCCATTTTGGGCCATGTTTTGTCCGAAATGTGCGTTGACTTACCAATACTGTCGATTGGAACATCACGACAATCGCCAAACAGTATCAAAAATATGGCCTAAAATAAGCCAAATACCAGGACTTGACAAATATCGAATAGTGTGCTATACTGTTTAGGTAATGAAATATTTTAGAAAAGTCGTCGAACTTCACAAAATCTTTTAAATTTACATCTAATTAACTATTCTATACATCTATGTACGGAGTTATCAAAAAGAAGACTGACAAGGGTTTTGGTTTCATCACCCCAGAAGGTCAAGACAAAGATTTATTCTTTCACAGCAACAACTTGGTTGGCGTCACTTTTGACGAAATCCAGGAAGGTGATTCTGTCACCTTTGAAAGCGAAGAATCCCAAAAGGGTCCTAACGCTGTCAATGTGCAGAGAGCCTAAAGTTTCTGTCAAAAACTCCCTCCGATTTATCGGAGGGAGTTTTTTTATCCCGGAGTACTCATCCGGGATCTGAGATTCGTAAAAATTAATCAATTACACTACTGCAATTAAGGCCATTGCTTTTTCTATGTCTTTCCCATCTTTTTTCATTCCCCCACAGGAACACCGAATATAAACTCCTGCAGGAATGACACGATAGCTCAATTCGATAGCTTATAAACCAGCCAAATGCCCAAAATGCCGCCGACTGCGCCGCCCAAGACCGAGCTAACAGAAAATATCCCCGCCCCGAACCAGGTCGGCACGTAACTGCCCAACACCGAACCGATGATCAAACCGACATAAATCGCTTTCTTGTCCATATGTTTATTTTCTACCATTATCTTATTCCGAATATGTCAAAAGATCAAAAAATAGGCCCCAAGAAAGGGCCCATTGCTTATGCCGACACCGGTTCTTCTTCCGCGAAACACTTTTCACACTCCCAGTACTCGCCAGCCACGCCTTTGACCGGCAACAAATGCCCGAAATAATGTCCGCCTAGATAATGATGCTGATCATCTACGACGATGTGCAATTCCCGCCCGCAAACCGCGCAGGCGCGTTTGAGCTTTTTGCTCTTTGATTTTTGTTCCACTCTAAACTCCAAAAATTATTTAAAAAAGACTAATATTTTGTAGCAACTGTCTGATGCTTGATTTCCATTGGAAATCATTATTC
>JBAXIZ010000072.1:0-3658 GCA_037138095.1 bacterium | reverse complement strand
GTTTAAGGCCCAGCCAATCTAAATCTGATATAAGAGCCTCTGTCCATTCATCTTTATTTCTTTCTTTGTCTGTATCTTCAATCCTAAGAACAAAAGTCCCTGAATTTTGTTTGGTGTATAGAAAACTAAAAAGCGCGGTTCTCACCCCGCCCATATGCAAAAAGCCCGTTGGACTTGGTGCAAAGCGTGTTTTTACTTTTGGAGAATTATTATTGTTCATGAGTTAAAGCTATGTTGATAAGACCTTCTGCAATTGTTCTTGCGGCGTCGTGTTTTCCAAAAGTGTGTGCAGCTGAAGTCATTTTTTGTCGTTTTAAAACATCTCCCATCAAATTTTCAATTTGTGCTAACAAAATTTCTGGAGTTAAATTATTTTCTTCAATCACAACTCCGGCACCAGCACGCGCATATGCAAAAGCATTTTTTCTCTGATGATCTCCGTTGGAAGAAGAAATTGGAATAACAATTGCCGGCACGCCCCAAATAGCAATTTCAAAAAGAGTAGAACCCGCTCGAGTTATAACAAGCGAAGCGCCTCCGCCAGCCACACGTAAAGCAAGAGGATTTAAATATTCAAGTGGTTTATACCTTCCAAGATGAGGATTATTACCTAAAACAATTTTAGCCATTCCAGAAACCTCTTTAATATTTTTTGTGCCTGTCTGGTGAATTATTTGATATTTGGCAACTAGTTGTGGTAAAGCGTCTATCAGCGCGTTGTTTATTGTCTCTGAACCTTGTGAACCTCCAAGAACTAAAATTATTGGGGAAGAATCTTCTAAATTAAAAAATTCTTGGGCTTTCTTTTCGATCGGAATTAAAATTTCTTTTCTTAATGGGTTCCCCGTCCACGCAACTCTTTCTTTTGGAAAATATGTTTCAGCTTCTGGATACGAAAGGGCAATTTTTTCTGCAAATTTACCAGCCCAAAGATTTACTTTCCCCGGCACAGTATCTGATTCATGAATTATTATAGGTATACCAAGTATTCTTCCGGCCAAAAGTGCTGGGAAGCTGGAATACCCGCCTTTACTAAAAATTACATCAGGGTAAAGAGAAAATACTCGGAAAAAACCATAGAGAACTCCATACGCAGTTTTAAATATGTCAAAAAAGTTTAATAGAGAAAAATATCTTCGGTATTTACCTGTGGGGACTTTTATAAACTCGATTCCATTATCAAAAAGAATACTTTTATTGTATGGAGTATCCGACATAAAATACAACTCTGAATTAAGAAGCTTTTTCTCTTTAACTACTGCGTGCAATTCTTCGGCCACAGCTATTAGTGGATAAAAATGTCCGCCCGTACCGCCACCTGTAAGTAATATCTTCATAATATTTGCAAATTAAATTTATTTATTAATTATTCTCCTGTTATTTAATCGTTCTGATATGAATTTTTAATTTTTAATTTTGTAATTTCAAAATAATTTTCTAATGAATTAATTTACAAAAATAAGAAGTTCTCTACTATATTTTTGTCATCCTCGCTGTACTCAGCGGGGATCCAAGTTTGCATTCCTTGTTTAAAACATTTAAACATTATTTAAAAATTACAAAATTAAAAATTATCTCAGGTCTTCTGATACTTCGATATATTAAAGACTATTCCAACCGCGATAAACTCAAACAAAAGCGCTGTTCCACCTTGGCTAATAAAGGGCAAGGGTTCTCCCGTAAGGGGTATTATGCCAATCATTGAAGCTATATTCACAAACGCCTGTGTAGTAAGTAGTATAACAATTCCTACCACAGTAAGTCTACCAAACATATCTGGTACATTTGAAGCGATTTTTAGCCCTCGCACAGCAAAAATAACGAACAAAATAATAATCGCCACGCTACCAAGAAAGCCAAACTCTTCTGAAAATACAGCAAAAATTGAATCACTAATAGCTTCTGGTAAAAAATTAAACTTTTGAAGACTTTGTCCAAAACCACGACCAGTGAGTCCGCCCGAGCCTATGGCAATTAAAGATTGTTGAATTTGATATCCTGATCCGAGAGAATTTTCAGCTGGATTTATAAAAGTCATTACACGAGCTTTCAAATAAGGCTTTGTAAAAACTAAACCAACAAAAACTAACAAGCCGAAAAAGCCTATTACCGCGATATGACGTATTTTCCCTCCAGCCGTAAAAAACATAGCTAAAAGTGGAATACATAAAACACCAAAAGTAGCAGTGTCTGGCTGTAAAGCAAAAATAATAGCAATCAATGATGAAATTCCGATAAAATATCCAAGTCCATATTTCCAATCTTTTATTTTATCTTTCAAATTTGTAAAGATTGATGCCATATATAAAATTGTGGCAATTTTTAAAACCTCAGACGGCTGAAAAGTTTGGCCCAAAATATTTATCCAGCGATGTGAACCATTGCTCTTTACACCAATACCGGGAACAAAAACCATAAGTGTTAGTAAAAATGAAAAAATAAAGAAAGGTAGAGAATACTTTTTTAAAAGTTGATATGGTATGAAAGACAAAATAAAAGCACCCACCAACCCACCGCAAAGACCAAAAATAATATGATTAAAAGCTATTCCGTAGAAATTTGCACCAGATCGAGAAAGCAAGCTAAGTGAAGCGGAAATAAAAATAACAAGCCCGCAAAAAGCAAGCAAAAAGACCACAAAAGCAAATATTTTATCAATTCCCTGCCGTTTCATTGCAGTTAATTATAGCATGAGAATTTGGAATATTCTATTCCAAATTCAGAATTATGAATTAGGAATTATGAATTAAGAATAGATACAGAAGACCGCGC
The DNA here is from genome assembly GCA_037138095.1 of bacterium. Taxonomy (GTDB): domain Bacteria; phylum Patescibacteriota; class Minisyncoccia; order Phycocordibacterales; family CAIZIN01; genus CAIZIN01. The sequence goes on along the minus strand of JBAXIZ010000072.1, from coordinate 886 downwards.
CTACGGCGCGGTCTTCCCTTCATAATTCTTAATTCATAATTCCTAATTCTTTCGCTTTACTTCAGTAAAGCGAATATCACCCCAATGATACAAAGTATGATAGAGATTACCCAATATCGCATTGTCACTTTGTACGATGGCCAACCAATAGCTTCAAAATGATGATGAAGTGGAGCCACAAGAAATATTTTTTTACCTCTTGCTTTTTTTGAAATTTGCTGAAGTATTACAGAAAGAGATGTAATAACAAGCGGGGCTCCAATAATCAAAAGAACGCTCACGCCATGCCCCTCGCCTAAAGTATCTGTCATAAAAGCGACGATTGAAAGTGTGACTGTCAAAGCCATACTACCAGTTTCTGACATATAAAATCTTGCAGGTGGAATATTAAACCAAAGAAAAGCCAGAAGTCCTCCCACAATAGTTGCACACAATGCAGCTATATCAATTTGATTTTGAAAAAATGCAATCATTCCATAACCTGTAAAAATAATTGCAAATACACCACCAGCCAAACCATCAAGTCCATCAATAATTCCCCCCGAATACATAAAGAGCATCACAGCCACAAAAAACGGAATGAAGAAAATTCCTAAGTTAATAGGATTTGAAAAAATCATACCAACAGATGAAACATCTAGTTTGAAATAAAACCAAGACGCACAGAAAAGTCCAATTAGAAAAACCACCAATAATCTTTTTTTCAAAGAAAGTCCTCCGGCTTTATTACTTCCACCACCTTTTATCTCATACATATCATCAATAAAACCAACAAAGGCGCCAAGAAGAAGTGCAAAGAAAGGTATCCAAGTTTGTGAACGACTCAAAAATTCTAATTTATGAAATATACCAAAAGGCAAAAAATGTGAACCAATCCATAATAAAG
>JBAXIZ010000071.1:0-3664 GCA_037138095.1 bacterium | reverse complement strand
AAGGGGGACATTTCTACTTTGCTCAAGAGGTGACATTTCTACTTTGCTCTAACAGCGCAGAAAGGAAATCTTGAGGTAAAGGAGCTGTAATCACTAAAATATCACCATTTATATCACTTATTTCGATTTTGCGGGCATGAAGAGCAAGTCGGCTAAAACCCAATAAAGAAGGCTTGTTTTCTGCATATAAAGAGTCGCAAACTACCGGATGATTAATGGCTTTGAAATGAACACGTATCTGATGTGTGCGCCCAGTTTTGGGATGAACCTCTACATATGAAGATTCCTTACATGTATTAAGCACTTTATACTCAGTCACGGCATCTCTCATTTCTCCCCTCGCTCCACGCTGTGCAGACCATTTTCTAAAATCACTTTTTGAGCGACCAATAGGCCGATCTATCACCCCTTCCATCTCTTTCATCTCTCCATACACAAAAGCATTGTATGTTTTTTTAATTTCTCTATTTTGAAACTGTGATTTTAAATTTAAAAAAGATTCCTGATTTTTTGCTATCACAAGCACACCGGAAGTATCTCTATCGAGCCTATGCACAATACCGGGGCGATATATAACTTCCCCAGAGGGTGATGTCCATGGCTCCCCCACATTTTTGATCTCAGGATATTTATCTTGTAGCCAACTTGATACACTTTCTTCTTTTGTCCTCCCATCAGAATGAACAACCAAGCCGTGTGGCTTGTTTATCGCAAGAATATTTTCATTTTCAAAAAGTATTTCCATTATTTTTCTGTGGTTAATTTTTTAATCTTTTCTATCCACCCCATGATTCTTAAGAAAAGGTTTGTATCACAGATAATAACATCTAATGTACCAAAAGGAAGACTGTCCCTCTTTCCCTTACTTGCAATACTTGGCTTGGAATATGTTTTATAAAATTGAGAAATAGGTATATTTGTAACTTCAGACCAGTAACTTAGACATTTTGAAACATTTAAATGTGAGTGAGTATGGATATGACACCTAAATTTTAACTCTTTCACTTCGCAAACTTCCCTAAAAAATCTCATCATCAACTTTATCATAACGGGATCACTATTCGCCACACGAGCCATACCGCGCTTTGTTTTACCCCCTTCTGCCCAATAAAAAATTGATCCTATGATTTTTAACTCCTCTTTACTAATTGATTTAATATCTTGTCCGGCGTTATCAATAATTATTTGCCTTTTTGCTTTTTCATTTTTTATTCTTGAATTTCTCCTCTTTTCAACCACCTCAAGTGATTGACTGTTCAAAAACAACTTCTCTCTTTGTCTTAATGAGATTGGGACTTCTCTAACCCATACACTGACACTAGCCTTTGCAACACCTAAAATCTTTGCTATTTTTTTAATAGACTCACCATTTTTTCTCAATTCAATAGCTTTTTGTTTTTCTTCATATTTCATATGAACAGCTGAGTTATTTATATATTAATGATAACATGTTATAAACTAATAACAAGTGCTAATAGTAAGTACTTGATAATTTATAAAAAAAAGGTTAATATCTTTGAATAAGTCAGTTGGGCGATTAGTGAGAAAGCGTGAGTACGCTTTCGCAAGGACGGAACGAGCGAAGGCGAGTGAGTTGGGGTCGCACAAAAATTCACCAGAATTTTATGAGTGACCAGTTGGTAGACAATTTAATATGGGCGATTAGCTCAGTTGGTAGAGCAGCGCTTTTACACAGCGAAGGTCACAGGTTCGAATCCTGTATCGCCCACAAAAATAAAAACAGTCACTTTGGTGACTGTTTTTATTTTCAGACAATTCTTTCAAATTTTAAAACATCATCAAATACTCCAATAATCGTCTTGATGAACCTTGAAACATATTCATCATCAATTCTATGAAAATATTTTTTACTTCTTGAAAAGAAAACGGCGCTATTTTCAAACACCACAATGGTACAGTGTCCGTGCAGTGGAGAATCAGTAAAACGAGCTGAGCCACTCCTCTGATTAATTAACTCACTCAAACTTTCGCCCAACCTTAAACGAAAGGAATTTAGGGCTTGACCACTTCCAATACCTTTAAAAATTATTCCTCTTTTAACTACTTTTTTATGCCAATTTAATAAATCTTGCCTATTTTTAAATAATTCACCAATCTCGTTGTCAGATTCAATCGAATAAACCACTTCCCCTTTCTTGAGTAGAGCAATTTCATTCATACAATCAGCAATAGCTCTGATTGGATCTGTCATAGCAGGCTCATACTTTTTCATTTTACCGTCTTGCAAAAAATACAGGAATCCTCGTTTTTTAATGACATTATTTTCCATAAGTCTATCGAGGGAATTGTATATACTAGTTCGAGCCAATTTAATTGATTCCGATATTTTTGATACGGAAAGTCCTTCGCCTTTTTGAGACAAAGTATTTACAATAAGCCCTTCGGTCTTATCTAAAATAAGAAACTCATTTATATGATTAGTATTTTTAACCATTTTGCAATTGTACATAAAATGTACACTTTTTGCAAACAACAAATAAAATAGCTACTATTCATACAGAAAGGAACATTGTAATTGAAACAGGAAATAAAAGCCCTTACATGTGCTGAAATTCAACTGATTCGCAAACTTCAAAAAAAGTGCACTCACCCACCAGCAAGTCGTCTGTATGTGAAAGTGCCAGGTTGGTACAATAACACTTATGTATGTAAAAAGTGTGGAAAGATACTATAAAGGAAAATTATGAGTACAAAAAAACTGAAGAAGACTAGGTCCACCTCGACAGAAACGAATAAAAAAGTCCCTGAATTGGAAATTAAAGCCAAAATAATTGGATATGATAAACAAGGTGGTACTGGGCCAATCTATGAACCTCGATACAGTACTGATGATGGAAGCTGTCAGCGAGGTGTTGGAAGTGTGGGAATGCCTTGGTAATACAAACAACTCGACTAATTATATTAGCCGAGTTTTTATTTGTGCTCTCGGTTGGACATCTCCCGCACCTCTCACCTCGTCGTCACTCGGTTCGGGTTGGGCACCAGCTCGCTCCCAAGCAAGCTTGCTTGGGCCCCGCTCCGCTGTTCGATCCCAACTCGTATGTGCCACTCGGCACATACTCGAGAGCACAAAATTAAAAAAACCGACTATGCAGTCGATTTTTTTAATTTTGTGCTCTCGGTTGGAATCGAACCAACATTAACGGCTTAGAAGTCCGCAGTTCTATCCATTGAACTACGAGAGCATATTTTTACTATATCACACACAAACAGTTGGGATCGAGTCACAAATATTTTTCTGCTGAAAAATTTTCTGACCACACCTCAGCTCGACAGCTTCCGGTCTTGCGTCTGGGTCCCAACCCAGACTCACAACATTAACGGCTTAGAAGTACGCAGTTCTATCCATTGAACTACGAGAGCATATTTTTACTATAGCATAAAATTGTAGAGATTATGTCACTTCAAATTCTGCAAATAAGAAGTTTGCCTATAATAATGAAAAAAGTCCTTTTCGTCAAATTACAATGATGGATCCATGACAACTGGCTTATTAATTTTTAGGTCCTCAAATTTTTTTTGTCTTTCTTCCATTTGACCAATCATTTTAGCCAAAGCTTCTTTATTTATTTTTTTATTATTTGAAGCACTTGAATTTGAAGCAAACAAATCAACATCATCACCTATATTAATATAATAGTAT
>JBAXIZ010000070.1:0-3672 GCA_037138095.1 bacterium | reverse complement strand
CAAAAATACTTACTCACATTTTACTATCACTATTTTATCAGAAAAAATACTTTGTACCGCATTCGCAAGGATGACAAAATGCAAGAATAAAAAAATTAATTCGAACACAAAAAGTATATTTTCAATGAATCTTTTTTTGGCACAAAAAACAACCCCTCTTAAACGGAACCTAGCAAAACTTTTTGCTGTTTTCTTGGTCTGTTTTTTTGTGGGAGTATCAGCAAATAGTGTTTTGGCACAATCAACAGGGGTTGATCTTGGTGGTGCTTTTGGAACAAATAATGCACAATCTCAAACTAACGGTGCTATTTCACAAACAAACTCAACTGTGTATTACGCAAAAGATTTCAGTAATGGAAACACACTTTATAAAGCTGTTACAACCAACACAGAATTCAACCCCTGGCTAGCAGCGGCTATACCTGGGGGGCTCGGAACAGCTGCGGCAGCAATTTTCTCAAAAGGAACTACGGCCTATTACAAAGTAAACGAGGATGGAAGCATTGAAACAACACCAACTCCCAAGCTTTCGAACAAAAATTTATATGCATTACCAATTCCTCCAATTGGTCTAACGGGTGATTTAACATATAACCAAAAAGATGGAGTATATAACTGGTTAAATCCTCAAACAGGCAAAATAGAAGAAATAAACCCAGCAGATACAACAAAACTAGCTGAAATCGCAAAAAATAGTGAATCGGTTAAAAAAGCAGCCCAGGTAGCACAAGCTAAAAACATAAATGCGGCCCAACAAGCTGCAGCAAATGTGGCAGCGGGGGGTAGTGCATCAAACCCACTAGCAAAACCAGACATGAAATGTGGGCCAACAGAAATAGGTTGTTGGCTTGCTAAAGCGATATATTACATAACTATAAAACCGGCGAGTTGGCTTTTGGCTGCATCTGGTTGGCTTTTCGAAGCTGTTCTTTATAAAACAGTTGTGGGTCTATCTGGAACACTTAAAGGAAATGTATATGGTACGGTCGGTTCAAATAGCTTCTATACAATAATAAAACTTGTTTGGGGAATTTTCCGAGACCTTATAAACATGTCTTTCATATTTCTTCTACTTTACGCCTCCATAAAAACAATTCTTTTTGCCGACACAGCAGGTCTGAAAAAAACAATTACAAATATTATAATTGTTGCATTACTCATAAACTTTAGTTTGTTTTTTGTAGAGATTACAATTGATGTTTCTAATAATTTAGCGGTTACAATATATAATTCTATTAACCAAGGAAGTTCCAGTCAAAATAATATAGCTGCCGCCTTTATGGATAAATTAAGCTTGCAAAACCTAATGTCTCAAGCTATGGATAAGGGTAACGCGGGTAAAGCAACCGGCGACTTCACAAGCATGTTAACAATATGTATTTTTGGTTCTGCATTCATACTTGTACTCGCAGTGGTATTTTTCGTAATGGCAGTACTTTTTGTTGTACGTTTTATACAATTTGTAATCTTGATGATGATGTCGCCTATAGGAATGGGGGCTATTGCCATACCACAACTCAATATGGCATTTACAGATGGTGGTTTTTGGAAAAATTTGTTAAACCAATGTTTTTTTGCTCCAATTATGCTCATTTTCCTTTGGATATCAATAAGAATACTTGATGTATTGAACTCATTAAACGGTGTAGCTCCAAATGCTAAAATTGATGTTTCGGGCGTTATGACAGTCGCAACACAAGCTGCTGGAAAAGAGGGGCAAGGTGGCTTGGGGACATATATTCTAGCATATCTTGTAATTATTTTCGTCCTTATTAAAGGAATGGAGTTTGCTAAAACAATGTCAGCTAAAGGTGCAGGAGCAGTTCAATCTAATTTCCTGAAATACAGTGGGGCAAATTGGATGCAAAATAAAATGCAAAACACACCTAGATATTTTGGCAATAAAATAGGCAATGTTCCGGGAGCCACAGCAAGGAACTTAATTGGTCGTGGAGCAAACAGACTAGCTGACCGCCCTGGGTTTAGAGATTGGGCATCAAAGGGGGGAATTATTGGTAAGAATCTATATAAAGCTACTTTGGGAACAGCCGATGCTAAATTTGGAGGAAGTGTTGGCTTTAAAAAGAGTGAGGAGGAGAGAACAAAAGCTGAGACTGCTTTTGCTTTAGATCTTATTAATAGAAAAACTCTCGCTGAAAGGAAAGCTGTTGAAGATAAAAAAATAGCACAAGCTAAAGCACAAAAAGCTCTCGGAGGAATTAAAAATCCAACAGAGGCGATTAAATTAGCAGGGGGTCACACAGCAAAGCAATCAGCACTTGCAGAACAAAAAATAGAAATAGAACGTGATATAGCCCACGCAAAACATGAAGGCAAGGCTGAGCAACTAAAAACAAGTAAAATAGAATTGGCAGATGTTGAAGAAAAAATTAAAAATGTTGACAATGCTCTAAAAAGTGCATTCAAAAAAGCTGGTATTGAAATGGCCGACACAACAGCTGAGTCTATAGCAAAAGCAATGACAAAAGCAGAGAAAATAAGAGAGGTAAACGCAAAAGAACAGGGAGTTGACCTAAAAGCAAATCCAGAAAAATTAGAAGAACTTCTTGAAAGATTAAACAAAGAGGAAGACGAGGCAAATATGAATCTAAAGAAAATAGAGGAGCATTTGGAAGTTACAGCTAAAGATAGGTCTGTTAAGTATCAAAAGAGTTTACAAGAGAGAAGGTTAGGAAATCTATTTTTACCATCAAAAACTTCAAAAGAAACAGCAATGAACATTCGAAAAGATGCCGAAAAAACTCCAGATCAAAGAGATAATGAAAAATTAGTTAAAATGCTTGAGAAAGCATTAAAAGAAAATTCAAAATCTTCGGAACCTAAAATACCCAAAAAAGAAGAACCAACAAAATAAACCATGAACCCAGAAATTGAAAAAGAAATAAAAGATCAAATAGCCTCACTCCCAGAAAAGGTGCGTGATATTATTGCCTCTACAGATATTACAGGGGAGATTATTAAGCTTAAGGAAAAATACCATCTAATGTTGGATCAAATTTCAACCCTTGAAATTGAGACAATGTTAGTAATGATTGGGTTAGAGCCAGCTGAAGATTTTGTGGATAACCTACAAGCAAACTTAAAAATTGATGAGGAAAAAGCCGTAAATATTGCAAATGATATAAACGAATTAATTTTTAAAGAAATTCGCCATGCAATGATGGAACAAGATACTGGGGAAGAAAAGAAAGAAACTCTTAACAAAGATTCTATTCTTTGGGAAATTGAAAACCCAACCCCGACAAATCAGACTATTAAACCAGCTGTAAAAATAGAAGAAAAGCCTGAGGAGGCCACAAAAATACAAAGTAATATTCCAGAAATCGCACCTACACAAGTACTACAAAAATACACAGCTCCCATCGCTACGAAAAATATTGTTGAACAAAAACTCACTGAGCCTACCCATATAGCACCAAAAGAAATTGAAGTTTCTTTAACCAAGCTCCCACAAAAAACTCCTATCGATCCGTATAAGGAGGCGATATAAGGGAAATTAAGCACGAAATTCGAAACAAATTCAAAATCCTCCAGAATTGTCATTCAACTCTTCTCTGTCATTCCCGACCTGATCGGGAATCCATGCTGGTTTGTAGATTAGACTTGTCCGGAAATAACTATTTTGATATAATATATACATAACAATTATGT
>JBAXIZ010000069.1:0-3685 GCA_037138095.1 bacterium | reverse complement strand
AAATGGTAAAGACTCTGCTTAATGGAAAGTAGCCTCACAAAAGTACCATTAAGCCAAAAATGTATATCTGTTAAAATGCAAGAGGAAAGAATAAACATATGAACAGAGAAGACCTTGCAGAATTTGGTGGAGGAGTTGCCGATAAATACCCCGAAAAACCAGACCCTGATGTTGAGGAAGTGCCCAGAAAAGTACAACGGCCCAAGAACCCAAAATATTCGGCAAACGAAGAACGCATTCTTCTTGAATTACTTCAAATCGAATACGAGCAAAAAGCACGTCGAGAATAGCCGGACTAAGCAACCAAATCCGGTTGCTTTTTTCTTATCAAAACAAAAACTGCACGAAGTGCAGTTTTTGTTTTGATTTCGTATTTGGATTCTGAATTCCAAGGAAGGTCAGTTTCGGCAAGGATTGTTATTTTGGATGAAGTTCGAGGAAGGCCTGAGTACTGCGACCAAAATGTATAGCAATACTTTGCGGGTGAGAAGCGAAAACCTGAAGCTTCGCAAGACCTTTTGAGATATTTTATGAGTTCACGAAATTAAATATCCAAAAGGTGTACAACTTCTATAAGAAGCGGGCGGAGAGTTCTGTCAGGAATAATTTTGGTTTCGTCAAACCAAAATTTTCACGACCCTGACTCGCTCCCAGATTTACTAATCTGGGTCCCGCTCCGTCTTTCAAACATCTGACGAAAGCTTCCCCAAAGCTTTCTTTACTCAATAATAAAATCCACACGGGTGTGTGGATTTTATTATTGAGTAACAGATGTTTGAACAAAGAAATTCGCCAAAATTACAATCCGACTACCAGGCGAAGTGAGCGAAGGCTTTGTTAGCCTCAGCCATCTTATGCACATTCTCCTTCTTTCGAATTGCTTCACCTTCATTCTTTGAAGCCAAGATCAGCTCATCTGCAAGTTTTTCATGCATAGGTCGTCCTTTCTTTCCACGACTTGCTGCAACAATCCATCGCATTGCAAGCTGAAGTCTTCGTTCTGCTCGAACCTCTCGAGGAACCTGATAGTTTGCACCACCAACTCGCCGTGAACGAACTTCCACTGTAGGACCAGCATTTCGAAGAGCATCTTCAAAAACAATAGTTGCATCTTCTACTTTTTCTTTTTCTTTTATAACATCCAATGCTTTATAAACAATTGTTCGGGCTGTGTTTTTCTTTCCAGACTCCATCACGTAGTTTATAAACTTTGCCACATGCTCATTATTATATTTAAGCTCTGGCTTTACTATATTTCGATTTTTTACTTTGTGTCTCATTTTGTTATTTTCAGACTTTCGCCTGTTTTTTGTGTATTATATTCCCCGGTTCAATCGGGTACTCCACTGTTAATTTTAACTCGACACGAATTTACGAATGGGGAGCGAATGACGCGAATGGAACGCAATGCAATTCTGTATTCATTCGTGTCATTCGTTGTATTTATTCGTGTATTGGTGTCGTGTGCTTTATTTCGCTTTCTTCGGCTTCTTGTTTCCGTACTGACTTCGTCCCTTTCGGCGTTTTTCAACACCTCCGGCATCGAGCTTTCCGCGAACTACAGTATATCGAATACCAACATCCTTTACTTTTCCGCCTCGAAGAAGAACCACTGAGTGCTCTTGCAAGTTGTGTCCTATCCCTGGGATATACGCAGTAACTTCCATTCCGTTTGTAAGTCGAACACGAGCGATCTTTCGAACAGCTGAGTTAGGCTTCTTTGGAGTTTTGGTAGTAACCTTTGTACATACACCTCGTTTAAAAGGAGATACATAAAAAGAAGGTCTGTTTTCTAGCACATTGAAACCACGAGTAAGTGCAACCGCAGCTGACTTTCTCTTTGTTTTGTTTCTATTGCGCTTTATTAATTGATTTACTGTTGGCATAAAGTACCGACTAATCTACTATAAACCCAGGAAAAAAGCAATAGCAGGGGAAGAATTAAGAATTAGGAATTATGAATTAAGAATAAACACATAGAAAAGAGCGGGTTTGACTTCGCCAAACCCGCTCTTTCTGTATTTTGTATTTTAGCTAGAGCCTAACCACTAGCCCACCAACATCCTCGCCACCAAATTCACCACTGGATAAATCACATGGCCAAAAAAGATCAAAAACATCAAAACGATAAGAAAACCATATTGTTCAAGCTTCATCCTTATATGCATAAACCTTGCAGGCAAAATCGCAAACAAAATCTTCGAGCCATCAAGTGGTGGGATCGGGATAAGGTTGAAAATCGCCAAAACAATGTTCATAACCACAATTGTCATTGAAAAAGTCACAAAAGCCTGTGAAAGACCAAGTGGGATAGCAAAACGAATAAGCATTGAGAAAATAACAGCCAATATAATATTAGATAGAGGCCCTGCAAAAGCAACAATTGCCTCTCCCCACTTTTTAGCCCTTAAATTATAAGGATTTATCACAACTGGCTTTGCCCACCCAAAGATAATACCACCCAACATATAGCTTAAAGCAGGAAAAAGTACCGAACCAAACAAATCCAAGTGTTTTAATGGGTTTAACGTAAGTCTCCCCTGCAAGCGAGGGGTGGGGTCGCCCAAAGCATCCGCAGCATATCCGTGCGAAACTTCATGAACAACAACCGACATAATAACGATAACTATTGAAAATATAAAATTGACATCCATATGCGTTATATGATAGCATAGCCTCCACTTATGGCCAAAGAATGTGCAATTACAAAAAAATCATCACGTATGGCAGGGGGCTACTCAAACGCCACTCGTGCTACTCAATACAACCCTACCGGAAAAGTACGAAAGTACGCCAACCTCCAGAAGAAGCGAATTTACGTACCTGAATTGAAAAAGACCATTATAATGACAATTTCAACTCGAGCACTTAAGACAATCCAAAAAAACGGAGCATTTGCTACATTGAAGAAGGCAGGGTTACTGAAATAGTGAGTAGTAGGTAGTGAGTAGTCCGTAGAGGATACAAATACAAAATTCTAAATACAAAAAAAACACCAAGGGTTGACCTTGGTGTTTTTTTGTAAAAGTTACCTCACATAACGAACATTTTTAAATGCGACATGAGCATTATCGAAAGACCGTTCTGGATTATTTTCACTTGGATTGAAATTGACAAACCCAATCTGTGGACTGGAAAATACACCCTCTCTACCAGCTTCACCAACTTCGAAATATTCTACATTTTCATATGAATGACCCGCTTCTTTAAAACCAGAAACTCCTTTCTTTTTTGCATCCAGCAATTCATTTGCTGTTGGAAATCTCCAAGGTTTTTCTCCTTCCTTAACGTCTTTATTAAGTTCTTCAAGTTTATTCCATGCTTCCTTCCAACTCATTTTGCCAAAATCTTCACCCCAAACCAAAACAGCATCTTCCTTGCTTTCGATATCCTTTGCCACAGAATCATCTGGTATTATTTTTGCGTCTGTTGGTTTCTCTTGCATATGTATAAATTATTTTCTAATCTCCTAATTGTACTATTGTGGTGCATTTCGTCAAATTAATAACAGTCTGTGTTCCATGTAATCATGGGACACAGCCCGCCACCTCCACCTACCCCAACTGAACGAGGGGGTATTTTGCAAAATCGTTGAGTGTGGAAGGCGTAAGAGTGAAAGTGTTACTTTTCCCGAGCATCTGCAGGCACAAAGCATGGTCTTTTTGTACTCAAAAAGTTTGTGCCG
>JBAXIZ010000068.1:0-3761 GCA_037138095.1 bacterium | reverse complement strand
TCTTCCTGCTCCTACAGACATTCCACCAGTAAAGGGAATCAACCCAGATACAGGAGAGGAAGTTTTCCGAAGCGCATCAGATGAAGAACCATTTTCTGTTCTTGCTTTCAAACTTCAATCAGACCCATATGTTGGACAGCTAACATTCTTCCGAGTTTACTCAGGAACAGTTGAAGCTGGTTCATATATTTATAACTCAACAACAGGAGGTAAAGAAAGACTTTCTCGAATTGTTCGCCTACAAGCAAACGATCGAGAAGAAGTGAAAAAAGTTTTCGCTGGAGAGATTGCAGCAGCGGTGGGTCTTAAGGATGCAAAAACATCTCATACATTTTGTGATGAGGCTCATCCTATTGTGCTCGACCAAATTGTATTTCCAGAGCCAGTGATTTCTTTGCGAATTGAACCAAAGACAAAAGCCGACCAAGAAAAAATGGGTTATGCTTTGAAAAGACTTTCAGATGAGGATCCAACTTTCCGAATTAAATCAGATCAAGAAACAGGCGAGACTGTGATGGAAGGTATGGGTGAACTTCAACTTGAAATTATGGTGGATCGTATGAAAAGAGAATTTAATGTGGAGGCAAATGTTGGGAAGCCACAGGTGGCCTATAAAGAAACTATTTTGGGTACTGCAGAAGCAGAACATAAATACATCAAGCAATCTGGAGGTAAAGGACAATACGGTCATGTTAAGATTCGAATCAAACCTATTGATTATAGTGTGAAGGAGGAAGATCTTCCAAAGAACACAAAACGATCTGGTAACTTTGAATTTACAAACAGTATTAAAGGAGGTGTTATTCCACAAGAATATATTCCTGCTGTTGAAAAAGGACTTAAAGAAGCAATGGAGCGCGGAGTTGTGGCTGGATTTAAAATGGTGGATATTGCAGTTGAACTTTATGATGGTTCTTACCACGAAGTGGACTCATCTGAAATCGCTTTCAAACTTGCAGCGATTATGGCAATGGGTGAAGCTTGCCGACGTGCAAAGCCTGTGATTCTTGAACCGATTATGAAGGTGGAAGTGGTGATGCCGGACAAGTTTATGGGTGATATCACAGGAAACCTTTCATCAAAACGAGGTCAAATCGAAGGTATGGAAGAGCGAGGTATGAACAAAGCGATTCGCGCAACTGTGCCTCTTTCAGAAATGTTTGGTTATGTAACAACATTGCGATCTATGACAGAAGGACGAGGATCAGCAACTATGGAATTTGGTCATTACGCTGTGGTGCCACCTAACATTGAGAAGACTATTTCGGAAGCTAAAGCTAAATAAGTTAAAAGTTGAAAGTATAAAGTAGAAAGTAAATACTGAAAAATGCGGGACGACCGAAGGTCGTCCCGCATTTTGTTTTCTGGGCAATTATGCTAGGATAAAGTTATGAATACTCCTACAAAAGGGACATTTAGACATATTGTTTTTAAGGACGGTAACCTTTGGTATGCTGTGGCTTTGGAATTTAATATTGTTGAATCTAGTGATGATCCGAAGTTGGCTTTCTTTAACTTACTTCAGGCTGTGAGTGGATATATTGCTTCTGCTAAGAAAATAAAGGGCGGACATTTTGAAACATTAAATCAAAAAGTTGATGAGGAATATGAAAACCTTTGGCACATTTTGAATTCTGTTAAAAAACCAAATTCTGCAAAATCTATCAAATCTCCGTATTTAGTAAATATGTATGGAGTAACAACAATCTAATGCCGAAAAGATTCTTCAACTGGAAATTTAAAGATGTAGAATCTTTTCTAAAAGAAAATGGTTTTAAACTAAATTATACTAACGCAAGTCATTTTTATTATATTGGGAAGTGTGAGGGAATCATAAGAAATGTTTGTGTACCTTTTCATGGAAGCAAAGCTATTAAGCCAAGGACAATGAAAGGTATTGTTCTTCAGTCGGGGATAGATAAAGAAGTGTGGTTTAAGTTTTAGATTCTTCACGAAGGTAACCCAGAAATAGACTGAAAATGAAAAAACACCACATTTACGTGGTGTTGTTTCATAGCACTTGGCTACGGTTTGAACGTTTAACCGAGAGAGAGCCGAAGCCCTCACAAGTGCCACCTTTATAGTAGCATAACATCGTTGTATTGCAAGGGTGAGAATATTGTGCTAATATCTCCTTTGTAAGGCCAGAGACAAGGGGCAAGGGAGTTTATCTTGAAAATATGAAGTTTTAAATTTGAATTTTGATTCTAATTTTTAATTTTTCTTTTTTAATTTTAAATTTCTGTTAAGACCTCTCGAGGCGATGATGTATTTTATACATCTTTCAACTCCTTAGTGCCCTTACGGGTCGATTAATAAAAAAATGACGAGAAGAGACTTTTTTCTCTTTTTCTGTCATCACTGCGTTTTGTCATCCTTGCGAATGCGAGGATCCATGGATTCCCGATCAGGTCGGGAATGACAGAAAAGGAGAGGATGACAATACAGGGGATACTCTTGCTCGTTAAAAATCTAGAAAATGCCAATATCAAGAAACAAAAAAGAAGAAATATACGATAAGGTAAAAAGTGCAGCTAAAACTGCAAAATCTATCGTTTTCGTAAATTTCAAAGGCCTTCCAGTAGCTGATACAACAGCTATGAGAAAGGAGCTTAGAGAAAAAGATGTAACATATTATGTTGCAAAAAAGACAGTTACTGCAAAGGCACTTGCAGAAGGAAACTTTGAAGGAACTCTTCCAGAGCTCCCAGGAGAAATTGCTTTCGTGTGGGGAGATGATTTAATTGCTCCTGCTCGCGAAGTTTATGCTTTCGCAAAAAAATATCCTGAAAAGGTGACTATTGTGGGAGGTGTTTTTGAGGGAAAGTATATGGGGAAAGCTCAGATGATGGAGATTGCAACAATCCCAGGATTGCAGACTTTGTATGCTCAATTCGTTAATGTTATCAATAGTCCGATACAGGGACTTGCAGTTGCTTTGAATGCTATTGCACAAAAAAGAGTATAATTATTATAAAAAGCACGAAATTCGAAGCACGAAATTCGAAACAAGCACGAAATTCAAATATTTAAATTTTAAACAAATTCAAGACTTGGATCTCCGCTGAGTACAGCGAAGATGACAGGAATTGAGAGTGTTTTGAATTTTGGATTTTGAACATTTGAATTTGTTTCGGATTTCGATATTCGGATTTCGGATTTAATCAAAAAATTATGGAAAAAGAAACAGTAGAAGTACCGGCAAAATTTGCTTCAATCGTGAAAGCTATTGAGGAAATGTCAGTGCTAGATTTGCACGAATTAGTAAAATTGTTTGAAAATAAGTTTGGTGTATCAGCGGCAGCTGTGGCTGTAGCTGGTCCTGCAGGTGCCGGAGCAGAAGTTGCAGAGGAAAAAACTTCATTTAATGTTCACCTTGTGGATGTTGGTGCACAGAAAATTGCAGTTATTAAGGCAGTGAAAGAAGTTCTCGCACTCGGTCTTAAAGATGCAAAGGATCTCGTGGACGCAGCCCCTTCAGTTCTAAAAGAAGGAATGAAAAAGGAAGAGGCAGAAGCTGTAAAGAAAGCAATCGAGGAAGCAGGTGGCAAAATTGAGCTTAAGTAAGCAATTTTGAGACGGAGGCTGACGAGCCGAGTCGGGGTGAGCTCGGAAGAGTTTCCGAGCGCAAGACCGGAGGCTGACGAGCCGAGGTGTGGCCAGGAAATTTTTCAGCAGAAAAATATTCTTGGTCGCGCAAAAATTCAGTGAGCTCAGATGGGTATCTGAGCGCAAGGGCGGAAGACGACGGTCTGAGCCAT
>JBAXIZ010000067.1:0-3865 GCA_037138095.1 bacterium | reverse complement strand
ACGGGCGAGCCATTTTTAAAATTGGAGATTCCATGGGTTTATTATATCTTATTTTCAGAAAATTAATAAATATTTTTCATATTGCCACTTTCACAAAAATTTAGAAAATAAAGTCGCTTATTCCAAAGACATTATTACAAAACCTTTGAATAAGAAATTTACAAAATTGTTGAGTGGGGAAGTTTCGGCTGGCCTCGGGAGGAGTGGCGACGACGGACGGAGAAAATTTTTAGCAAAAAATTTTCGTGCCAGAAGAAACTTTCACCGAATAAAATTTTTTAAATTTCAAAATACAAACCTTGAATTTTTTCAGACTGGATTCCGCCGGAGTTTACACTCGTGAATACGGGTGCCGGAATGACAGAAAAACTAAAACCTAGAGCCTAGAGCCTAATAGCTACCCTAATAAACTCCGTAAACAGCGGATGTGGCGAAAGTGGTCGTGCTTTAAACTCTGGGTGAAATTGTGTACCTAAGAAAAATGGATGTTTATTTTTTGGAAGCTCGGCAATCTCCATCAATTCCCCGTTTGGCGATGTGCCAGAAAATACTAGCCCAGCATTCTCAATATCATTAATAAACTCTGGATTTACCTCATATCGATGGCGGTGACGCTCGCTAATGCTATTTGCCCCGTAGGCACGCCCTGCTATCGTATTTGTCTTTAATAGCGCCTCGTACGCCCCAAGCCTCATAGAAGCTCCATATTGGCCCAAGGCAAGCTTTTTCTTCTGTTCTGGCATAATATCCACCACCAAGTGGCTCGATTTTGGGTTGATTTCAGCTGTATTTGCATCCTTCCAGCCAAGCACATTTCTGGCATATTCTATAACCAAAAGTTGCATACCATAGCAAAGTCCAAAGTATGGAATTTTGTTCATTCTGGCGTATTCGATCACCTTCAACTTCCCCTCTATACCAGACTCGCCAAAACCTCCCGGCACAATTATTCCATCATATTTACTGAGCTCTTTAATTTTCCTAATATCCTTTTCAAAATCTTTTGAATTAAGCCAAGTTAGTTTTGGCTTTGCACCAAGGTGATATGCAGAAAATTTAATCGCTTCTATCACAGAAACATAAGCATCTGAAAAAACAAAATCTCCGGAATCGAAATATTTACCAACTACAGCAATATTTACTTCTTTCTTTGCACTTTTTACTTTGCTTACAAAAGATTTCCACGGCGACATATCAATTTTTCCATTTTTCAAACCTAAAGCTTTTGCAACCATTTCACCGAGCTTATCTTTTTCAAAATTAATTGGCACATCATAAATACTGTCTATATCGGGTGCAGAGATAACATTTTCTTTTGGAATACTACAAGCAAAAGAAATTTTTTCTTTTCTTTTTTCATCAAGAGAAACTTCGCTTCTCGCAATAATAAAATCAGCGTTCACTCCATACGAACTAAGTTGCCGAACAGCATTTTGAGTTGGCTTACTTTTCATTTCACCAAGTTTCCCCGGTATTGGCATATACGAAACCATAATAAACAAAACATCTTTCGGGTGATGAAGTTTCAATACACGCGACGCCTCAATAAACATTATGTTTTGATAATCACCAACAGTACCACCAATTTCTACAATAGTGACTTCTGATTTATTTACCCTCCCAGATTCTTCAATCCTATGAACAATTTCATCACGAATATTATCTGCGTCTATACATTTTCCTTTGAAACCAAGTGCTCGTTCTTTATCAATCACATATTTGTAAACCATTCCCGAAGTCATATAGTCTTCCTTTTTTAAATTTCTATTTAAAAATCTTTCATAGTTTCCCATATCTTGATCTGTCTCAAGCCCCGAGTCCATAACAAAAACCTCACCGTGTTCAGTGGGGTTCATTGTGCCTGCATCAACATTTAAGTAAGGGTCAACTTTAACAATATTTACTTTATATCCTTTTGCTTCAAATATAGTGCCGAGAGAAGATGTGGTAATGCCTTTTCCAACTCCAGACATCACACCGCCAATAACGAAAATATACTTATGGGATTTGTTTGTTGCCATTACCATATATTATAGACCTGTCCCTATTTTTTTCAACAAGTCATCTAAACAGGCAACGGATGTATAATAAGTCAAAGAGAACACGACACCAATACACGAATAAAAAACAAATGTCTCTAACTCGACACGAATTTACGAATGGAGAACGAATGACACGAATGGGGTTCCCCGAATTGTCATCCTTGCGAATGCGAGTGAACTCGGAAGAGTTTCCGAGTGCAAGACCGGAGTGAGTTCGGAAGAGTTTTCGAACGCAAGGTCGGAGCGCGACGGTGAATTCGGGAGGGGCCCCGAATGCAAGACCGGAGGCTGACGAGCCGAGGTATGACGAAAAGATTTTTCAGCAGAAAAATACTTTTGGTCGAGGTGTGGTCAGGAAATTTTTCACCAGAAAAATATTCTTGATCGCGTAAAAATTCACCAGAATTTTATACGTGGCCGACATTGGTAAAATAATACAAGCCGTCATAGCTTAGTGGCAAAGCATTCCGTTGGTAACGGAAAGACCGTGAGTCCGATTCTCACTGATGGCTCATATAAAAAATACCAGCTTCGGCTGGTATTTTTTATATGAGCCATCAAGAATCTGCTTGAAGCAGATTCGTGTGAGAATCGGAAAGCGCAGGTATATTTTTCTGAGCACAGAAAAATACCGAGCTAGGCCTGTGAAAATTTTGGTTCGGCGGAATCAAAATTATTCCTAGGCGATTCTCACTGACGGCTCCTCTTTACATCCTCCAAAATAGTAGTATTATTCTACCCGGATAGATTAGGGGTATTCGATTCCTAATCCCAATTAAGTTCAACGACTAGAAAGAAAACGAAATAATGAAGAGTACTCCAATTAGAAGTCGGATAACAAATAAAGGTTTAACGTTCGATTCAAACACTAGGGTTGAAATCCTTGGTCGAGCCGCACTGGCTGGTGTTAGAAAAGAAGTGGCTGTTGGTTTCCGGCTAGTGAATGGCGACCTAATTTCTGAGGAAGTTTGGTTTGAACCGAGAATTTTGGCGATCGATATTTGCCGAAATTTTAAAAAGACACACAAAACTCTTGTTTTTTGTGGTGACAAAACTTGCAAAGATAAGGCCGACAATTTTGTTGAAAGCCTGATAAGCCCCGAGGTCTCGAATGGACATGAACAATCGGCGGATACTCTTGAGCAAATTGCAACACTGCATTTGTCTGAAGAAATCTTCCGTGTTGTTTTTGAACCATACTCTCTGGATGATGATACGAAGGTGGATGTTTTTGTTCACTATCGTAAATATCTTCTCTCGGTGAGTGTTCAAATGGAAATACTTGTACCTTTTGTAAATCACAAGTGTTTCTGTCAGAGCCATATTCACGCACGTGAGTTTGCATTATCCTTGCAATGACTTGTTTCAAAGCTCCCGATTCCGGTCGGGTGCTTTTTCTTTTGTCTTTTATGTGCTTAAATAACTGTAAGATGATTTTGCTAAAGTAGTTCAGTGGCAGAACACCGCTTTCGTAAAGCGGGAACATGAGTCCGATTCTCATCTTTAGCTCAAATAGATTCAGGACTTGGATCTCCGGGATTACCCGAAGATGACAAACTGGAAGAGGGTGACAATATGGAGGGATTTAGAATCTTATTCGTGACATTCGTTGAGTTCATTCGTGGATTGGTGTCGTGATATAATATAAAAAATGTCCGAAGAAATTCAAAAAAAAACGATAAAAAACAAGGAGTGAAATGACTATGTTTTTATCGTCCTCGCGTATGCGGGTGAGCAAGGAAGAGTTTCCGAGCGCAAGGCCGGAGCACGACGGTGAATTCGGGAGGGGCCCCGAATGCAAGACCGGAGGCTGACGAGCCGAG
>JBAXIZ010000066.1:0-4050 GCA_037138095.1 bacterium | reverse complement strand
TTTCGTGAGGAAAGGTATTTTGACGTGCGTGAGTGGGTATTTCCGGACTTGTCTACTAGTTATGGTGATGTCGGCTTCAGCCTTAAGAGCAGTAGGATTTATGTGCAGTGTGTTCGGGAGGTCTAGTTTATTAACTCAAATAAAAATACGGTCTTCGCTTTTGCGAAAACCGTATTTTTATTTGATGTTCCTGTGCCTGTTGTCATCCTTGCGTATGCGAGGATCCACGACGAATTCATTTTCATGGATTCCCGTCTTCACGGGAATGACAAAGAGGGGGATGAACTGCTTTCCACTACGGACTACATACTAAGGACTAACAACTACCTTTATCCTCTAAACGCTCCCTTTCCTGCACCCTGAAGCCTCCGGGTGGGAGGCTTCGAGTACCCCCGGAAAAATAAATTAAAACAACTTTGTTATTTAAATTTAATTTTTCCTCCTGCAAACACTGCCTTATCTCCCAATTCTTCTTCAATTCTCAACAACTCATTATACTTCGCGACTCTTTCACTTCGGCAAAGAGAACCTGTTTTGATTTGGCCACATCCAAGACCTACAACAAAGTGAGAAATTGTTGTGTCTTCTGTCTCGCCAGATCGGTGAGAAACCACAGCTGTCATTCCTGCTTTGTTTGCCATTTTAATAGCGTTGATTGTTTCTGTAATTGTTCCAATTTGATTTACTTTAATCAAAATTGAGTTTGCAGATTTTTCATCAATACCCATTTGAAGTCTTTTTACATTTGTTACAAACAAGTCGTCTCCAACAATTTGTACTTTCTTTCCATTTGTTTTTGTCATAAGTTTCCATCCACTCCAATCATCTTCTGAAAATCCGTCCTCAATTGAAACGATAGGATATTTTTTCATCCATGCGCTATAAAAAGCAACAAGCTCTTCATTTGTAAGAGTTTTACCTTCTCTTTCCAAATGATATTTTCCATCTTTATAAAGTTCAGTTGCAGCACCGTCAATTGCAATAGCAATATCTTTGCCCGGCTTGTACCCAGCACTCTGAATTGCTTCAATAATAACTTCCAAAGCACCTTCGTTTGATGGAAGTAAAGGGGCATATCCTCCTTCGTCACCAACAGTTGTTGCTAAACCTTTTTTCTTGAGGATTTTCTTTAAAGAATGAAACACTTCAGCGCCCATTTGCAAAGCTTGAGACCAACTTTTTGCTCCCACAGGCATCACCATAAATTCTTGCAGGTCTGTTGAATTTTCTGCATGTTTTCCACCATTTAAAATGTTCATCATTGGAAGAGGGAGAGTCATCGGCTTTCCTGTTTTTGCAATTTGTGCAAAATATTTATACAAAGGTTTCTTTTCTGATTTTGCTTGTGCGTGAGCGAAAGCCATTGAAACACCAAGGATTGCATTTGCTCCGAGCTTTGATTTTGTCTCTGTACCATCGAGCTCAATCATTTTTTCATCAATTGATTTTTGATTCCACTCTTTGCCTTTAAGTTGTTTACTAAGAAAAATATTTACATTTGTTACCGCTTTTAGCACTCCGTTTCCTCCGTATCTTTTTTTATCTCCATCCCGAAGTTCAAGTGCTTCATGACTTCCTGTTGAGGCACCTGAAGGTACTGCAGCTCTTCCAAATGAGCCATCTGCAAGTGTTAAGTCGACCTCGACTGTTGGATTACCTCGTGAGTCTAAGATTTCTCGTGCGTGAATTTCTTTGATTTTTGACATGTTTCAAATTTAAAATTAAAAATGTAAAATGAATAAATAAATTTTGATTACAAGATGTGTCTTCTGTCATTCCCGCGAAGGCGGGAATCCAGTCTGCAGAATTAATTCATGGATTCCCGCCTTCGCGGGAATGACAATTCTGAGGGCCTCGTAAATAAATTACTGTCATATTATACAACAGTCTTGCTTCTTTTGAACAGTTGCCAGAATCTCGCTTGGCGTGTTAATATTTTTTGAAGAATAGTTATAAAATTTTAATTTAAAACAATGGCAAATAAAAAATTTGGATTTATTGCGGGGCCGTCTGGCATTGGAAAAGGTTATGGTGTTGGAAGGGTAATGAAAGATGCTCACGATGTGAGGGTTTTTGTCACAGGTGACTGGTGTCGTGAAAATGCAGAAAGCCTAGCAAACAGCGGAATTCTTGTTGATGATGATGTAATCTTTCAGGCGATTGTAGATGATTTTAATAATTCAGAAGGGCATTATTTTATTGACGCTCCACGTTCGATTGATCAGGCAGATAGATTTATTTCAATGTTTCTTGAAAAAGATCCTGAAGCGGAAATACACACAATCCATATTCATGGCAAAAAAGAAACTTGTGAAGATCGTCTAAAAGACAGGGCTACTCGCGAAGGCAGAAATGATGATGCAGAAGCAGATGTAATTGAAAGAAGGCTTGGCAATTATTATAAAGACGGAGGAATTCATGATACTGTTATTCCTGTATTAAAAGATCGTACAAAATATCATCACATCAATGGTGATGAAGATCTGGAGCTTGTCAGAGCAATGGTAGGACAAGAGATTTGCCCAAAAATATTTTTGAATTAAGTCAAAGGTCAAAAGGCAAAAGTCAGAAGTACAATTCAAAAGTTATAAGTAAAAACACCGCGACGTAGTCGCGGTGTTTATTCTTATTCCTGAATCATAAATCTTGAATCATAAATCTGCCCCCTATGTCCTAACCGGTGCATTCTTTATTATTTCAAATATTTTATCTTCATCATCTGTAATTGTATATATCTGTGTATCCTCGGGTTCAATAGTTTTATTTTGATTAAGTAACTGATCTTTAATTAGCTCATCCAGATGTTTCCAATATTCAACTCCCACCAGCACTATCGGTACCTTTTCGATTTTACCTGTTTGCACTAATGTAATAACTTCAAATAATTCATCTAAAGTACCAAATCCTCCGGGGAAAAATATATATGCCTCTGCAGCAAAAGACATAATTGTTTTTCTGGAAAAGAAAAAATTAAAATCAAGTTTGCCTGTTAAGTATTTATTATCATGCTGTTCATGGGGAAGTTCGATTGAAAAGCCTATAGATTTACCTCCTGCTTCAAATGCACCTTTGTTAGCCGCCTCCATAATTCCGGGGCCACCTCCGGTGACAACAACATAATTTGGTAACTCTTTGGCTACTCTACCAGCCACTCTCTCTGCTTTTTGATAATAAATATTATCTGATTTAAAACGCGCTGAGCCAAAAAATGTAACCGATCTATCATAGTTATGAATATATTGAAAACCATCCGAAAGCTCTTTATGAATTACTATTAATTTTTCTTTATCAGTTAAATGTTCAACTGTAATTGGGTTTGGGTTTTTTTCCATACTGATTATTGTAACCGATAATAATACTTTTGCAAAAAAATTAGCGAGGGTGTAAAATACTTACATATGAAAAAACTTTCAAAAAAAGAATCAATAGCAGTTGTTGTTTCACTTCTGCTTGTTGCAGGGTTTGTCGTGTTCGGTTCGTTAGGACTTTTTTCAAAGTCTAATTCGGCATTATCATTAAATAATTTTAATATGAATATTTCAGATACTGGTTCACAGCAAGAACCTCAGTTGCTTATAAGTGACATCACTGTAGGTACTGGTACAGAAGCTGTAGCTGGTAAACATATTGTGGTTAATTATAGGGGGACATTGGCAGATGGTACAGAATTTGATAGCTCATATGGGCGAGGTGTACCTTTTGATTTTGATCTTGGTGCAGGGCAGGTGATAGCTGGTTGGGATCAGGGATTTGCCGGTATGAAAGTTGGCGGAAAGAGAAAGCTTGTTATTCCTGCAAACCTAGCATATGGAGACAGGGCTATTGGGCCAATTCCAGCAAATTCAACTTTGATTTTTGAAGTAGAACTTCTGGATATCGTGAAGCCGGAAGCGGCTTCTGCGGCCAAGGCTGCGCCGGCTCCAGTGACGAAGCCGGAAGCGGCTTCCGCGGTCAAGGCTGCGCCGGCTCCAGTGACGAAGCCGGAAGCGGTTCCGGCTCCGAAGGCGGAGCCTAAGCCCGCCGCGCAACCCGCGAAGTAAGCGGGAAACC
>JBAXIZ010000065.1:0-4068 GCA_037138095.1 bacterium | reverse complement strand
CTTGGGAGGAGTGGCGACGACGGACAGAGAAAAAATTCAGCAGAATTTTTTCGTGCGACACAAAACTTTCACCGAGAAAGATTTTGTAAATTTCAAAATACTGACTTGGATCCCCGGGAGTACCCGAGGATGACAATACGGGTCTGCAGGCAACAGTGTGCCATTTGTGCTAAAATGAGCTTAATGTACAAGGTTGACGTCATACCAATAACCAAAAGCACAATAAAAGACACCCTGTCTTACTTTTCCTCCATCCCAATCGAGGAGGGCTCTTTGATATCTGTGCCTGTACGAAGTAAGGAAGTACCAGCTTTAGTCATAAGTTGCAAATCTGCACACGAAGACAAAACAATGCTAAAAGAGCTTCCCTACGCTCTAAAAAAATTAAATAAAACAAAAAGCAAACATCTATTAAGAAAAGAATTCATAGAAGCTGTTTGCAACACATCAAACTATCACGCCACCTTTCCCGGAGTTACTCTCTCGGCAATAATTCCACAAATAATTCTTGAAAATTCTAAAGATGTAGAACCCGCACTAATTTATGTAACAGAAAAAAAAGAAGAAAACAAAAGACAAATAGCAGACACCTACAAAGAACCCTACCTCCTGCAAGCTCCAGACCCAGACCGATTTGCAGATTACAAAAGTTTGATACGAGAATCTTTCGCAAAGAAAAAATCAATTTTCTTTTGTGTCCCCACTTCTGAAGACACAAGAAAAGCCGGAGAAAAATTAGAAAAAGGTGTAGAAGAATATACTTTCATACTCGACGGCTCCCTCAACAAAAAAGACCTTGTATCCCTCTGGAACAAGGCTCTCAAAACAGAGCACCCGGTACTGATTATTGGTACAGGAATGTTCCTTTCCCTACCCCGCTCTGACATTGGCATAATAATAATTGAAAAAGAATCCTCAAGAAGCTACAAGACAATCGCAAGACCATATATAGATATTCGTGTTTTTGCTGAAAAATTTGCAAAGCTAATTTCTGCTCGACTTATTTTCGGTGACACAATCTTGCGCACAGAAACAATAAAAAGATTTTATGATCACGAGCTAATAGAGTACACACCACTAAAGTGGCGCTCCTTGGCAACAGCAGAAACTAAGCTTGTTGATATGCGCCAATATAAAAAAAGTGACAATGTACAAGTTTCGAAAGATAAAAGTTTCAGAATTTTTAGCGAAGAAGCTGAAGAAATATTTACAGATTTAAAAGAAAACAATTCTCAATGTTTTGTATATTGCGCTCGCCGAGGGCTTTCGCCACAGGTGGTTTGCAACGACTGTGGTACCACGGTAGTTTGCAACAGATGTAGCTCACCTGTTGTGCTTCACGAAAGTGGAAATGGGGGAAGCAACTTTTTCCTTTGCCATACTTGTGGAGAAAAAAGGCACGCAAAAGAAGTTTGTAAAAATTGCACAAGCTGGAACTTGGTAAAACTTGGTATCGGTATTGAAACTGTGGAAAAAGAACTTCGTGAAAAATTTCCAGATATTAATATTTTTAGAATTGACCTCGACTCTGTTAAAAATCACAAAAAAGCAAAAAGTGTAGCTCTTGAATTTTACAAGACCGCAGGTTCAATCTTGCTCGGCACTGAAATGGCAATACTTTATTTGGATGAAACAATTGAAAATTCCATCGTCGCATCTCTCGATAGTCTTTTTGCAATCCCCGATTTTCGTGGCAATGAAAAGATAATGAATATTATTTTAAAGATGCGCCAGCTATCAGCCAATAAATTTATTGTGCAAACTCGCTCGCCAGACGAACCAGTCTTTGAATATGCACTCAAGGGAAATATCGCAGACTTTTATAGAAGTGAAATAGCAGAGCGAGAACAATTTGCTTACCCGCCTTTTGTTACACTTGTAAAAATAACATATCAGGGAAGGCGCGAGGAAGTCCTTGAGGAAATGAAAAACCTAAAAGCATATCTTTCTCCATATATGGTACAAATATTTCCCGCTTTTATTGAAACAGTAAAAGGTAAATATATTATGCACGCACTTATCAAAGCTGATAAAAAAACATGGCCAGACGAAACTCTTGTCAAAAAACTTCAAAGCCTTCCGCCACACTTTATTGTAAAAATAGATCCAGACAATCTGCTCTGAGCGCGGACTGTCGCGGAATGCACGCGGACAAACGCCGACGAAGCTGACCTAAATTCAAAAACCCACATTGTCATTCCACCTGTATTGTCATCCTCGAAATTATTTCAGCAGAAAAAATTATCGGGTGAGCTCGGAAGAGTTTCCGAGCGCAAGACCGGAGCGCGACGGCGAGAGGTGTGGCCAGGAAATTTTTCAGGAGAAAAATATTCTTGGATCCAAGTCCTGTATTTTGTATTTCATCACACAATTGGATTAGTGCGTAAAACCCCTCTGTTGAGCTCTTTTTTGTGGGGCGGAATCCAAACATTTGCATTATTTCAGTATCCGTGCTATAATATAGTAGTAAATAAGCTCTTTGATTTAGCCAGCAATTTGGTTTTGATAAGAGCTTTCAATCCCGAAAGAAAGAAAAGAAAAATATGAAATCGTATACTAACACAGTTCTACTTGTTGCGATCCTCGCCATCTTGGTCATCAACATATTTTTTGACACTGCTGCGAACTTTACACAACAGATTCAAACACACAAGATTGGATACATCGTGGAAGTCATTGGCTACCTCGACCCAAGAACCCGCGATGCCAAAGACCTTGTTGTGAATGATTCCGGTCGCCTTGAGACTATCCATATCGAACGAGGCTCAACCTTAGACTTTATGGATTCTCAAACAAAATACCTCAAAAAATACTGGTCGAGCGACAGCTCACCAGTATATATTCCAGTAATAGTGAAAAAAGTTGACGACCTCACATTTTCAATCATTCGCGAGAAAGAAGCTTGGTAACACCACCAACTTCAAACACCCGCACAAGTCGCAAGACCTTTGTGCGGTTTTATTTTATATTAAGCTAAAGCCTAGAGCCTAGAGCCTAATTTTCTGCTATACTATCAATTATGACATCAACAATTCTTCTTATCGCTTTAGCCACCTTTATTGCCACACTCTGCGGAGGCTTATTAGCTTTGAAATTTAAAGACCGCCTCCACCTCATCCTCGGTTTTAGTGCAGGAGCGGTTCTCGGGGTAGCTTTTTTTGATTTGCTTCCCGAAGCAATTTTACTTTCTGCTCAAAAATTTGATACAGCCACCGTTACTTCTATTGTTGCTCTCGGCTTTATTATTTTTAT
The DNA here is from genome assembly GCA_037138095.1 of bacterium. Classification (GTDB taxonomy): domain Bacteria; phylum Patescibacteriota; class Minisyncoccia; order Phycocordibacterales; family CAIZIN01; genus CAIZIN01. The sequence goes on along the minus strand of JBAXIZ010000065.1, from coordinate 816 downwards.
GATTCTCGACAGATTTGTAATCCTTCACGGACACCATGTCGAAGGTAACCACGACACCAATACACGAATGAGTGCGAATGACACGAATAATAATGAGGAACATAATCACGATGAGGAAGATCATGAGCATTCACAATCTCGAGGAAATCTCGGCGCAGGGAGCCTCGCACTTCACAGCTTTCTCGATGGTGCCGCTATTGGCCTAGCCTTTCAAGTATCACTCGCTGTTGGAGCCATTGTTTCTGTTGCTGTTTTAGTACACGATTTTTCCGACGGAATGAATACAGTAAATGTTATTTTGAAAAATAAAGGAAAAGATAAAAAAGCTTTTCTTTGGTTAATTGTAGATGCCTTTGCTCCTGTGCTCGGAGTTTTCTCAACTTTATTTTTTACATTACCAGAAACAGCTCTTGGAATTATTCTCGCGATTTTCTGCGGATTCTTTATTTACATCGGAGCAAGCGACCTTCTCCCCGAAAGCCATCACAAGCATCCAAACTTTTTAACAACAGTTATGACCATCTTAGGAATGGCAGTGCTTTATATGGCTGTGAAGTTGGCAGGGATATAAATCTGCTAATTTAAATCCAAAATCCGAAGCACGAAATCCGAAACAAGTTCAAAATATTAAATTCTAAATTCAAAACAGGATTCCCCGTATTTGTTTATTATTTTAATATTTGAATTTGCTATTGTTTACGATAGCATTTTAAACTTCCACTCTAAGAATCTAAATACAAATTACAATGCTATTGTTTACGATAGCATTTTTCAAATCATGCAATAGAGATAATAGGGATAAATTAATTTGCTATT
>JBAXIZ010000064.1:0-4110 GCA_037138095.1 bacterium | reverse complement strand
TAAGGAATGTACCCATGACTATATTTTGTGTCATCCTCGGTACTCCGGGGATCCAAGTTCTGCATTTTCGGACTTGATTCACAAGTATTTTTCTGGTGAAAAATCTTCTGAACACACCTCGCACCGTCGTGCTCCGGTCTTGCGCTCGGGTCCCATCCCAAGCTCACCCGCCTCCGCGGGAATGACAAACAGAAATACTTTCAAAAATTTAAACATTATTTATCCCAGATAATGCAATAAACTGGGACATGAAAATTATAAAATTAAAAATTAAAAATTTTATGAAGGATAACACCGCTCACCACATTGGTTTCTTTATTAAAACTCTTCGCGAAGAGCGTGGAATGACGCAGGATGATTTTGCTAAGCTATTAAATACATCCCAGAGCGCTGTCGCTCGTATGGAAGCTGGAAAGCAAAATTTTACAACTGGTGAAGTGGAAAAAATAAGTCGAGCATTGGGAAGAAAAATTATTTCACTTTCAACATCTATCGACTTCGAAATTCAAGGAGGAAAAAAACTTCACGGCGCTGTGGTGACTAATTCTTCAAAAAATGGAGCGATGGGTCTTTTGTGTGCATCGCTCATTAATAAAGCAAAAACAATTCTTCATGGAATTCCAAAAATAGAAGAGGTTTATCGCTTGGTTGAAATTATGGAAAGTATCGGAGTTTCAGTGAAGTGGATTGATAAAAATAGCATAGAAATAATTCCACCAAAGGTTTTTGCGATGGATAAATTAGACAATGCTTCTGCGGGGCGAATTCGTTCAGCTCTTATGATGATCGGTTCCTTAGTTCACCATCTTCCAAGTTTCAAACTTCCTCATGCTGGTGGGTGCAAAATGGGAGACCGAACGATTACAGCGCATAGATACGGACTTGAAAATTTAGGTATAAAAATTTCTTCAAAAACTGATCATTATTTAATTTCTCATAAAAAATTAAAAGGTGCGGATATTGTGATGTATGAATCTAGTGATACAGCGACAGAAAATATTATCATTGCAGCCTCTGGTGTGAAAGGTATAACAACAATTCAATTTGCTCCTCCGAATTATCAAGTTCAAGATGTTTGTTTTTTCTTAGAAAAACTTGGTGTAAAAATCGAAGGTATTGGCACCACAAATCTTACAATTCATGGGGTTGGAGAAATCAATACGCCTGTTGAATATACAAACAGTGAAGATCCGATTGAATCAATGATGTTTCTTTCTGCTGGAATTACCACGGGCTCAACTTTGACAGTGAAAAGATGCCCTATAGATTTTCTTGCACTTGAAATGTTAAAGCTTGAAAAGATGGGGCTTAAATATGATAAATCAAAAATTTATTATGCAAATAATGGGCGCACAAAACTTGTTGACATTACAGTCTATCCATCAAAATTAAAAGCGCCTCATGACAAGCTTCATGCTCAGCCATATCCGGGAATTAATACAGATAACCTTCCATTTTTTGTGCCTATTATGACTCAAGCAGAAGGCACGACTTTAATTCACGACTGGATGTGGGAAAACAGAGCTGTGTATTTTACAGAATTAAATCGTCTAGGTGCCCAAGTGACTTTAGCAGATCCACATCGTGTTTTTGTCGCAGGCCCAACAAAATTGAAAGGAGCTCAGGTAGTTTGCCCACCAGCTCTACGCCCTGCTGTAATTATCATGATTGCAATGCTTGCAGCGGAAGGGAAGTCTGTGCTTCGCAATGTGTATTCAATTAAGCGAGGGTATGAGGAGATTGCGGAGCGGTTGAATGCGGTAGGGGCGGATATAAAGATTTTGTCGGGTATTGAGTAGTATTTTTTAAGTGTTTCGTGTATTATGTGAACTAATATAATGTGAATTGTAAAATCTCTAGAATTGTCATCCTCGCGAATGCGGGGATCCAAGTCCGAATTTTCAGACTGGATTCCCGCCTCCGCGGGAATGACATAAAGATGTTTTATATTTCAGAATAATTTAATTTAAAGTCGCTAATTTTCTCCACTAATGATCCCAACTAAAAAAACAAAAATTGTTTGCACGATTGGCCCAAAAACAGAAAGCGAAGAAGCTCTCATTAAGCTCCTTAAAGCTGGTATGAATGTGATGAGGTTAAATTTCTCACACGGAGATTTTGATGAACATTCTCGACGTATAAAAAATCTTAAACTAGCTTCAGAAAAGACAGGGGTTGAAGCAGCAATACTTCAAGTCCTTGCTGGTCCAAAAATTCGTATTGGAAAGTTTAAGGCAGACACTGTTGTTCTTAAAAAAGATTCAGAATTTGTAATTACTACAGATGAAACAGAGGGTGATGAAAATCGAGTATCTGTAAACTATCCAAATTTTTCTAAAGAAATTTCGAAAGGCAATACAATATATCTTCACGATGGACAAGAAAAACTTCAAGTCACAGAAGTAAATGGAAATGATGTAATTTGTAAAGTCTTAATTGGTGGGGAAATAAGAAATATGCAAGGTGTAAATTTGCCAGATGCAGACCTTTCAATAACTGCTCTTACAGAAAAAGATAAAGAAGATTTAAAATTTGGTTTAGAAAATAAAGTTGATTTTGTGGCCCTTTCTTTTGTTCGTAGTCCAAAAGATATTTTGAATTTGAGAGAAATTTTAAATAATGCAAAATCTGAGGCAAAAATTATTGCAAAGATTGAAACTCCACAAGCTATAAAAAATATTGATGAAATAATTTCTGAGGCGGATGGAATTATGGTTGCTCGTGGTGATTTAGGTATAGAAGTTTCTCCCGAACAAGTACCAGCTCTTCAGAAAATGATAATTAAAAAATGTAATGAGGTTGGTAAGCCGGTCATTACTGCAACTCAAATGATGGAATCAATGATTGAATCTCCTGTACCAACTCGCGCCGAAGTTTCTGATGTTGCAAATGCAATCATTGATGGTACGGATGCGGTGATGCTTTCAGAAGAAACTGCTCTTGGGGAATACCCTGAGGAAACTGTGTTGGAGATGGCGCGTGTGGCTCTTTGTGTGGAAGAAGAAATTGCAAAAAAAGAACTTACACAAAATGTGCCAGATGAAGAAATTCCAGAGCGAGGAGAATTGGTCACGTCTTCAGTTGCTAAAATAGCAAATAAAATTAACGCAAAATATATTGTATGTTTAACTCGCTCTGGTAATAGTGCTCGTTTAGTTTCTCGTTTTAAGCCCTACCAACCAATTATAGTTTTTACACCAAATGAAGTGACATTTAGGCAGTTACTTTTATCTTTTGGAACATATCCTGTTCTTGTGGACGAGTTTGAAAATCAGGAAGATGCTCTGAAAATGGTTAAGCAATTTCTTCACGATAAAAAACTTGCTGACCACGGAGATAAGATTGTAGTGGTGTCGGGTTCTCCATTCAAAGAGAATGCACATAATAATATGATGTTGGTGGAGAGCATCTGATTGGACAATTTTTAATTTTGTAATTTTTAATTTTTTAAATAATTTTTTAATGTTTTAAAATTAGAAATTTAGACATTATTTAAAAATTAAAAATTTGTGCTTAAAAATTTACAACCCATCTGCTTACAAAACATAAATAATAATGATTGATTTAAAAAAAATAAAAAACGTACATTTTATAGGAATAGGGGGCATTGGTGTGTCTGCTATTGCGCGTATGCTTTCTTTGGAAGGGAAAGAAATTTCTGGGTCAGATTCTTCTCTTTCGCCTGTGACTTTGGAGCTTGAAAATATGGGAGTAAAAGTCTATGAGGGTCACAATGCAGAAAATATCACAAGTGATACAGATTTAGTTGTACGCACTATTGCTGTACCAGATGAAAATCCTGAAGTTGTGAAAGCCCACGAATTTAATATTCCAGTTATTTCATATCCAGAAATGCTTGGCATTGTTTCAAAAGATAAATATACGATTGCTGTTTCTGGTACGCATGGAAAAACTACAACAACAGCAATGATTGCAAAAATATTAAAGGATAATGATTTAGACCCAACAGTAATAGTCGGTTCAATGCTTAAAGAGGAACACAGTAATTTTATTGCGGGGAAGGGTCCGTATTTAGTTGTAGAAGCTTGTGAATACAGAAGATCATTTTTAAATATTCATCCAAGAATGATTGTGATAACAAATATAGAT
>JBAXIZ010000063.1:0-4193 GCA_037138095.1 bacterium | reverse complement strand
GGCATTCCTAAAATATTTCGGTATTCACTCATTGAGTCTCCACCAAAATCAATTCCTTTTGTTAAAACTTCTTGAATTGATTTGAAAAGTTTTTGTATTTCTTTATCAGAAATGTTTTTTATAAGTCTCTCTGGGTGAATGGATGTAAGCCAAAGTGCTTCGTCGGAATATATGTTTCCAATACCCGCGACAATACTTGGGTTCATTAAAGCCGTTTTGATTTTCCAATTTTTGCGAATTAAAAGTCTTTCTTTTAGTTTTTTCCATGTGAAATTTGATTCAAGAGGCTCTGGGCCAATCTTGTCTAAATGTTTTGTGGTGTGCGCTGTTTTGCTATCGATTAAAACCACTTTTGAAAATTTTCTAGCGTCACAAAGGGCCAAGTGTTTTCCGTTTGAAAGAGTGAAAACCAAATGAACAAATCTGTTGAAGGGGTCTTTCAAGCTTTCGGGCTCTACCGGCACCCAGTTGAAATCAGTCTCCCCAAGGACCGACCTTGGGAATTCAAAAAGGTCGGTTCTTTTTCCGACTGATTCTGTATTACTTTTACATTTTTCATTTTTCATTTTTAATTTGCTATATGTCCCATATAGCATGTGCCCCGTCATCTTTAAATGCACCAAAATTGTATGCCCATTATTTAAATTAATTAAAATATTTTTTGCTCTTCTTTCTGCTTTAATTATTTTTGCACCGATTACATTCTTTTTAAACGATTTAAAGTATTCTGGATTTTTCACCGTTTCTTTAAACATTGGAAGTGGGGAATTGAAATCAGTCCACACATCTTTGATTGTGAGGTTTTTAACATACTTGTTTAAACCATTTACGGTTGTTTGTACTTCGGGTAGTTCTGGCACGGGGGATAGAATTATGAATTAAGAATGGAATACAATTCATATCTCAAGACTAGCTTTTTTGAGCGGATTGTCAAAGTATTGCATGTTTTAATATTTGTGATATTGTGCTAAGCGGAGGTAAAAAATATGATAAAAAAATTCCTAATCTGGCTTGGTTTTATACCAAATCCCGACTTGCGCAAAGTAACAGTTGCCGGCACAAATGTTGGTGACATCCTCTTTGACGACATCTCTGAAGAAGAAATGGTCCCACCGAATGTGGATGATCTTTGGCACAAAGCAAACGTACATGGCTTTAAAGGTGCACCACATTACGATAGCATCATTTCGTTTTTGAAATCGCAAAGTTTGTATATTCTTTATGACGGCTCGAAGTGGGTAATCCTCGAAGCCAAAACAACACCGTAATTAAACACGGTGTTTTTCTTTTAAAAACAAAACATTCGATCTATCGAATGTTTCATTTTTGAATTCTAATTTTACATTTTACATTTTTAAATACAGACCTGGATCCCCGGAGTACCGAGGACGACACAAAACATAGTCGCTTCGCTCCTTGTTTTGTGTCGATTTTAAATTGGCTTGTTGTATTTCAACAATGCCCCTTCCGCCATCTTCGCATCACTCCAAGGCACCTTGCTTCCATTTGGGCCCATGATGTATGGGTCGGTGCCTTTTCCTGAAATTAAAACTGCGACTTTTTCTCCATTTGCTTGCCATTCATATCCAAGCTGTACTGCTTTCTCAATTGCCTCCGCTCGGTCGATTATTACTTCGCAAGTTTTATTTTTAATTCCACTTTGCACACCTTCGATAATTGTAAGTGGATCTTCGTCATAAGGATCTTCATCGGCCAAAATTATATAGTCACAATATTCATCTGCAACTTTTCCCATCTCTGGTCTTTTCCATTTATCTCGCCCCCCACCCGTTGAGCCAAGCAAACAAATTTTCTTTTGATTTGGAAATGCTTTGTAAAGAGCCTCGAGTGAATCTGCTGTGTGAGCATAATCCACCACCACATCAAAATCTTGCCCAATTTTTACATGCTGTACTCTTCCTTTTAATTCTTTGAGTTTTGAAAAGGCAGAAGCAATTATTTCTTTTTCAATTCCAAAGACATCTGCATAGGTTGCAGCACCGAGCATATTATAAATATTGAAAAGCCCCTTAATTTCTGAAGACATTTTTGTTCCTTTGTATGTGAAGTATACGCCACTCTCATCTGTCATATATGGCTCTGCGTCCACTAGGCCATAAGTGTATCTTTCATTAACATCTCTTTCCAAAAAGCGATATGCTTCTTTGTCATCTGTGTTTGCAATAACAACCCTGCGAGGTTTTGAAGATCTTTCTAATTCTTTTGCAATGGAAACCTTTGCTTTTATGTAATTTTCAAATGAACCGTGCGATTCAATATGCTCGGGTGCAATATTTGTAAAAACTAAAGCATCTAAATCAATAAATTTATTTCTAAATTGTTTTGCTCCTTCGGAAGTTACTTCAATCACCGCATGTGTACATCCAGCATTTACAGCATCACGCAAAAACTTTTGCATAAAAAATCTTCCAGGCATCGACATCTTATACATATTTGGTTTTGTTTCATTCCCAATTTTGAATCGAATTGTATTTGAGAGAGCTGTTTTGTAGCCGGCTTCTTCAAGAATTGCATTTGCAAATTCCGCTGTACTTGATTTGCCTTTTGTTCCTGTGATACCCACAACGTGAATTTGTTTGGAAGGGAAGCGGTAAATGATAGCCCCAATAAAAGTAATTAAATAGTGATATGTAGGCTGGAATTTAGCGAATATCTTTCGAGGTATAAATTTTTTGATAATTTTAAGTATTTTTTCCATTTCCTTATAATAGCATTATCTACCTCTTAAGTGTAAGGGGTAGATGTTCTAATTGTTCTATTGGTTTCGCCTTGTTCTATGTTGTTACAGCTACAAATTCCGCTATAGCGGAATTTGTAGCTGTGCACACAAAACTTAGTAGGGTAAAGAAAAACCCCACCATTATGCTAGGTGGGGTTGTTGGTGATTAGACAAGTAACTCGTTTTGGGGCACCGTGAGGGTAAAACCGTTGGCCTCAATGCAGAGCTCCCCGTTCATAGCCACGCTGAGTGGGGTTTTAACGATGGTAACTGTTTGATTAGCAACGAAATCTCTATATTGCTCACCGGTATAGCGGGCTGGGTCACCAGCGAATACAGTAGACATATTGATAGGACTAGGCTTGTACACTCGTATTTCATCAATCTCGGGGCGCAATTGTGGGTACTTCTCTGCAACATCAAGTAACCCGTTACCACAGAGGTGGTGTTTTACTGCGTCCCAAAATTCAAGAATTTCAGGGTTCAGTTTGTTTTCCATATTAGTCTGTTCGATTTGAGAAGGGAAGCACGGGATGCGCTTCTGATTTGCTACTCCACATTATATCACTAAATAGATATAAAGTCAATGATTTGTCATGGAATACAAAAATAACCGATATTTATCGGGTTATTTTGAGGTCTGTATTAAATATGCTAGAGCCTAGCGCCTAGAGCCTAATTACTCAGCACCTTAAGTGCGTTTTTCACAATCTCCTGCGTGCTTGTAATGTTTTTATCGATTTTCTTTACTGCTTCACGAGCTTCGCGTTCTGAGTAGCCGAGAGATTGAAGGGCTTCAATGGCGAGGGCTCCATCTTTGAGTGAGCCACTTACATATTTTTCGTCTGGCGCACCGAGTTTGTCTCGAAGTTCAATCACCATTTTTTCTGCCATCTTTTTTCCAATGCCAGATATTTTTGTGAGATATGATGTATCACCAGTTTCAACGGCTTCGCGAATTGTATCGGGGGTTGTGAGGTTTAAAATATTTAAGCCAGTTTTTGGGCCAATACCCGAAACACTAATGAGGAGTTCAAAAAGCCCTAAAGCGTCTCGAGTGGGGAAGCCGAAAAGGTCTGAAGCATCTTCGCGAATAGTGTGATGTATCCAAAGCGAAATATCTGCACCGATTTCGCCGGCTTTTTCAAGGGTTTCAGATGTGGAAAAAACCTTATATCCAACACCATTAACATCAAGAATAAGAAATTTGATGTCTAAATGGGCAACTTTTCCTGTGAGTTTTGCGAGCATATGTTAGAAGTATAACATAGTTTAACTAGCTATTTAATGGCTATCTGGTGTGTTTGCTTGTGTGTTTTTTCAACCGCCTTAATTTTTAAGCTCAAATTTTCATGTCCCAGTTTATTGCATTATCTGGGATAATTTTGTAAATAATTTCTTAATACCTTAATTGACACAAAATAAGGAATGTAATCATGACTATATTTTGTGT
>JBAXIZ010000062.1:0-4250 GCA_037138095.1 bacterium | reverse complement strand
AATTTCAATATTATGCTTAGCTTTTTCAATTACAGTTTTATAATAAGAATTTTGCAAAACATCTTTTGTAATATTGAGCGCTTCAACAACAGAAACACCGGAAGTTAAAAGCGAGGAAAGAGTTCGTGTCGTTTTTGCCGAGTTCGATTGTTTTACAAGTTCTGAAATAACAGGAATATGAAGAAAAACATAATCAAACATTCTCTTTCCTGCCTTTGTCTTCCCAGCCAAAACCAATAATACAATAGTAGAAAAAATAGAAATCAAAACCAAAATCATATGAGCTTGGAATGTATCACTTAGCCATATAATAAATTTTGTACTTGAGGGAAGTTCGGTCCCTATCTCTTTAAATGTTTTTGTAAGAGTTGGAACAATATAAATAAGCATGAAAACCGCAATACCAAGCATAGCAACAACAATAACAGAAGGGTACATCAAAGCTCCTTTAATTTTTTTCTGAAGCAAATATGTTTTTTCCATTTGTGAAGCCACAATATTCAAAGCTTCAGCAAGTTTTCCAGACTCTTCCCCAGACATCACCATAGAAACAAACATTGGAGGGAAAACATCAGGAAATGTTTTCAGCGAAGCCGAAAAAGACTTTCCTTTTTTAATATCATCATTTATTGCAATAACAATATTTTTTAAACCAGCATTTTTCGTCTGTCTTTCAATCACAGAAAGCGAGCGCGAAAGAGCGAGCCCAGCATCAAGCATTGAAGCAAGGTTTCTAGCAAAAATAATTTTGTCGTGATTTTTTACACGATTAAAAAGAGAAAAATTTAAAGAAAGAAATTCAGTCTTTTTCGTTTCTTTTACAGAAAGCACTATCTCACCCTCAGCTTTTAAATCATTTGCGAGTTGAAATTTATCAGAAGCTTCACGAGTTCCACTTTTCCTCTCCCCACTTCCACTAATTGATGTATAAAAGAATTTCATTAATGATAATTATATCAAAAAATAACCTTTTTATGAAATACAAGGTTATTTTTTGATAATTTTTAACTTCAACTTCAGATCCCCGGAATACCGAGGACGATACAAAATATAGTCATGAATACATTCCTTATTTTGTGTCGATTTTAAACTTTTAAATAATTTCTTAATTTTTCAAACAAGTCCAAAATTAAAGTAATTCAATAAATTCTTCCACCGACAACTTTGAATCCCTTAAAATTTTCCTCAAAGTTCCACGAGCCACTGGGTTATGGGCTAGAATAGTAACTGGACATTCTGAATTGTGACACATTCTAATATGACTTCCCCTTTGTCGGGAAATCACATACCCACATTTTTCTAAAGCACCTATAACTTTTTTAAAAGAAACAGATGGAATCTTTGGCATTGATTATACAGTTATCGTATGTAAACTAATTTCCCTAGGAGAATAAAATTTCATTGTATCCCTATTGTCTTTTTCTTCTAAACAAAGTTCCACAACTTCTTTTATATTTTTTATAGCTTCATCCACTGTCTTGCCTTGAGAATAACAGCCTTTAAAAAGAGGACATTCAACAACATAAATACCGTCTTCGTCTTTTTCGACAAAAACTGGAAGTTGCTTATTTTTTAGCAAATGAATCTTTTTCATATACACAATATACCACATATTTCGACACAACAAAAGCCAAATTTGGTGCATGCAATACTACATATTTTGCAATTCGTTAAGCGTGGAAGTTCCTTAAAATAATTTTATATATAAAAAAACCTCGTCGAAGCTGTAACTTTTGCAAAATTATTGAGTGTGGAAGTTTTGCAAAATCATCGAAGGTGTAAGTTTTTTGGAAACTTGGGAGGAGTGGCGACGACGTGAGAAAGTATGGGATACTTTCGCAAGACCGGAGGCTGACGAACCGAGGTGTGGTCACATAAAATTTCAGCAGAAATTTATCTGTGACCAGAGAAAAAATTCAGCAGAATTTTTTCGTGTTCCAAAAAACTTATACCAAGAGGATTTTGCAAAATACAAACATGGATCCTCGCATTCGCAAGGATGACAGAGGATGCGAGACTGGATTCCGGACTGAATCCGGAATGACAATGCGAGATTCTGAATTCAAGTCTGCGTCGTTCTGCGTCTAGTCAGCATTAGTCTGCGAGAATAGGTTTGTAATCAAACCTATTCTACAGAAACAACTCTCAACACCTCCTCTAATGTAGTTTCCCCCAAAACACAATTAAAAATTCCATCTTCTAACATCGTAAGCATCCCTTCCTTCTTCCCCTGCTCTTCAATCTTATCAGCCGTTTCTCCCTTAATAATCATCTCTTTAATAGTAGGAGACATTTTCAAAACTTCATGAATGCCCACACGACTCTTATACCCATCTTCCGATTCATCAGATTTTTTCGGACGATAAAAAGGCACTTTGTCCCAAGTAGCATCTGGCGCTACAATTTTTTCCTTTTTCAAATGCTCAAGCACACGATCCAAATCAACAGACTTTCGCAAAGCATCAAGTCCGGCTTTTGTCATAAAATATTTTTCTTTTGCTTTAGTGAGCCTTCGAACAAGTCTTTGCGCCACCACAACAGAAAGTGTTGAAACCAAAAGGAAAGGCTCGATTTTCATATCAATAAGACGAGGCATTGCACCAGCAGCCGAGTTTGTGTGAAGTGTTGAAAGCACGAGGTGGCCTGTTAGAGCCGCATTAATAGCAAGGGAGGCTGTTTCATTATCACGAATTTCCCCCACCATAATAATATCTGGATCTTGTCGCACCAAAGATCGCAAACCATTTGCAAAAGTGAGCCCTATTTCTGATTTCACTTGCGTTTGATTGATACGCTTCATTTGATATTCAATAGGATCTTCAATAGTAGAAATATTTACATCGGGCTGATTCAAAAGATCAAGAACAGTATACAAAGTAGTCGTTTTTCCAGAACCCGTTGGTCCGGTTGTAAGGATCATTCCCGTTGAAAGTTTTGTTGCTTCGTGAAGTCGCTCAAGGCCAATACCATGAAAGCCCAAGCCTTCCAAAGAAAAACCTGAGGCGTTTTCACGCAAAATACGCATTACAGTTTTTTCTCCATAATATGTTGGCAAAATAGAAACACGGAAAGAAACTTGCTCTCCATCTAAACCAATTTTAAATCTACCATCTTGAGGCAAACGCTTTTCATCAAGTTTTAAATTTGAAAGCACTTTGATACGTGCGGTAATAGAGAGCCCTGCTTGTTTTGGAAGCACCATAGCGTCACGAAGCATTCCATCGATACGATATCTCACCACAACTTCATTTTCTATTGGCTCAATATGAATATCAGAAGCACCCTGCAAAATCGCATGCTTCAAAAGAGTGTCCACCATACGCACCACGGGCAAATCTTCTGCAATCTTTTTAAGGTCACCCTCAGACTCTGTACCATTTTGTACAGAAAGCACGGAGGATTCTTTTTGAATCAAATCACCAAAATCATCCTTGAGACTTTTTTGATACTGAAGCAAAACAGACTTTATAGATTCTAAGTTTGTAAGACGTGTAAGAATTTTGAGCCCTGTTTTCTTTTTAATGAAGCCGATAGAAGAAAGATCATCTGTATCAAGCATCGCCACCTCAAGAAAATCTTTATCTTTTTTGAAAGCAATAATATTGTGAGTTCTTGCAATAGGCTCTGGAATTAAAGAAAGAACTTCAATACCAACCTTCTGATCCTTTAAATCCACAAAAGGAATACCAAGCAAATATGCCTGCATTCTACGCAAATCATCTTCTGTGATTTTTCCCTCTGAAACTAAAGTATTGCCAACGCTTTCATTTTTCTTTTTTGCAATTTCTTCAGCGACATCAAAATCCTTTTGCGAGACAAGCCCCGCATCGGTGATAAATTCTCTAAGTTGTGATTCTTCGATGTACATCCCGTAGTGAAAGTTGGTGTTATTGCTCCGCAATAGAAAAATAACTAACCAAACTATTATTTAAATATATAATAATACTTTACCATACACGCTTTGATTTTAATCAACACCAACTTCTACTACGGGATTCATGGAATTGTTTGTATATATTACTCATTTTTTGCCTTTTGTAAAGCTTTTAAAAACATTTAATTTTGTCATTCCAGCGGAGGCTGGAATCCAGTCTGAAAAGACCTAGTACAGAAGCGAGACTGGATTCCGGACTTAATCCGGAATGACAGAGAGATGGGCAGGCTAATTTTAGAAATATTTTACTGGGCTTTCTTCTTTTCGATAAGGATATTCATACCTTTTGGACTCTTTTTTGGCTCTTCAGCAATAC
>JBAXIZ010000061.1:0-4251 GCA_037138095.1 bacterium | reverse complement strand
TTTTGCTAAATAATTTATTAATTTTCTAGAACCACTACGCTAACTCGTTCGGGGCAATTATTTTAGTGGACTTGTATTTCAAAGGGGAATTTTTGCCACTAATTTTGTGGCTAAAACATTTTGAGTACAAAATGTTCGCCCGAACAAATTTGTACTCAAATTTGTTTTAGGGTGAAGGTGGAGGGCTGTATTTTTTCATTACATAAAAATACAGGCAGTTGGATTGGCCCCGCAAAAACGCCTCTGTTGAGCTCGTTTTTGCGGGGCGGGGTTCAAATAGCCTGTATTTTTCTTAAATCTATGATATAGTCCAAATTAGAAAGGGGGACAAAATGGCTAAGCAACGCTTAACGAAAAAAAGCGGGCCATCTAGACGCCCGAAAAAAAAGTCTAGAACGATTTGTGAATATAGCATTCATGAGTCACTTAGAAAAGTTTTCATAAAAATCAGTGACTACAAAGGCATTTCAAATGAAGACAGATTTGCCAAAATTTTCTCCGGAGATTTCCCAAGGCCTCATTGGTTTTCAGGTTTTCGTCGAGCGACGAAACACGAGGATTTTAATGAGGGCACAGATTTCTTTATTCAGACGAAAAATTATGGAGATATACGTTTTGATGTGAAGTCTTCTTTTATTCACTATCAAAGACAAAAAGAATTTCAGAAGGATAGGGATGTGTTTGTTTGGGGTATTGTAATGAAGCCCCATATATCCGATGAAGAAATTCGTCAGACTGTATTTTCTAAATGTGAAATTCACATTAATCATTTGAAGCGAGAGGTTCGCCTTGGTCACCTTCCTGCGCGCACAGCTTAGTCTGTGCGCTTTTTACTTTTTGGTGTTTGTCTGTTAAAATGCTAAGTAATAATTGATTCAGATACAATCCTTGTGAGTTTTTGTAAGATTATTTAAAAATCGACTCAAAATAAGGAATGTATTCATGACTATATTTTGAGTCGTCCTCGGTACTCCGGGGATCCAGAATTTAAAAAAATTATAAAATTTAAAAATTATTCAAAACATTTATGGCCTACGACTTTTCACAATTAAAAACAAGAATTAAAGATACAGAAGAATGGCTTAAGAAAGAGCTTACTGGAATCAGAACGGGGCGAGCAAATATGGCTGTGCTCGATACTATACAGGTGGAAATGTATGGCTCGTATATGCCAGTAAATCAGCTTGCAAATATTGCACTTGAAGATGTGCGAACTTTGCGCATCGCACCTTGGGATAACACTGCTTCGAAAGCTATTGAAAAAGCTATCAATAATTCAAACCTTGGACTTTCTACCGCTGTTGATGATAAAGGTATTCGACTTTTCTTTCCAGAATTAACAGGTGAGAGAAGGGCAATGCTTGTAAAAGTTGCAAAAGAAAAAATGGAGGATGCTCGTGTGGCGCTTAGAAAAGAAAGAGAAAGTGCATGGAGCGATGTTCAAGTGAAAGAAAAAGAGGGAGTGATTACTGAAGATGATAAATTTCGCGCAAAGGATGAAATGCAAAAATATATTGATGAAGGGAATAATAATCTTGTGGCCTTGTTTGTAAAAAAGGAACAAGAAATTTTAAATTAAATGTCAGCAATACTATTTATTGTCATATTGGCGGTACTTGTGTTTATTCACGAGCTCGGCCACTTTTTGATTGCTAAAAAAACAGGTGTGCGTGTGGATGAATTTGCTGTGGGTTTTCCTCCAAAGTTATTTTCATTTAAAAGAGGGGAAACAGTATATTCTTTAAATGCGATTCCTTTTGGTGGATATGTAAAGATTTTTGGTGAGGATCCAAATGAGGAGTCTATAAAAGGAAAAGATTCTTCACGAAGTTTGGTAAACAAACCGAAATATATTCAAATCGCAGTGCTGATTGGGGGTATTTTGTTTAATATACTTTTTGCTTGGCTTTTGATTTCAGCAAGTTTGATGTCTGGCTACAAAATGCCTGTGGAAAGTGCCACCTACCCTGTAACAAATGCAAAAATAACAATTCTTTCTGTGCTGGAAAATTCACCCGCAAAAATAGCTGGGCTTATGGCGGGAGATGAAATTATTGGGATGAAAGAGGGTGACTCTGTATCAATAACACCGCAAGAAGTTCCTGATGTTCAAAAATTTATTTCAGAATCAAAATCTAAAATACAAATTTCTTATGAAAGGGGAAGCGAAATTAAAACTGTTGATGTCGAGCCTGCACTTGGTATTGCGGGAGACAACAGAGCTATTGGTATTTCAATGTCTAAAGTGGGAGAAGTTCACTTACCATTTTTCAAAGCTTTGTGGGAGGGGGCAAAATTAACATGGGATGTTGTGTATCAAACATTTTTCTCTTTGATTGATTTCTTTGGAAAGGTGTTTCGAGGCAAGGCAGATATTTCGCAAGTGAGTGGGCCTGTGGGGATTGCGGGGCTTGTGGGTGATGCATCTCATTTTGGATTTATTTATCTTCTTGGATTTACTGCGTTTATTTCTATCAACTTGGCTGTTATAAACTTTATGCCTTTTCCTGCATTGGATGGAGGAAGAATTTTCTTCATTATCATAGAAGCAATAATTCGTAGGCCAATATCTCCGAAAATATTAAATTTTGTAAATGCACTTGGATTTATGTTTTTGATCGGGCTTATGCTTTATGTAACTTATTTTGATATAGTGAAGCTTTTTTAGGCTAAAACATTTTGATTACAAAATGTTCGCCCGAACTTTTGTACTCAAAAGTTTTAGGGGTATATATTATGTTTATAAAAGTTTATATGATAAAATATGTAATATGAATTTTAAAAATTTGTTTAATTTTAATAGTAGAAATGATGGCGAGAATATGTTTAAGAAAATTATAAATATTTCTATCCCCTCAATACGTATTGTTCCTGCCATTGTTTTCATCCTCATCCTCCTTTCCATCTTCAAACTTTCGACCTTTTCCATCTCATACCTGCAAAACAATTGGAGTCAAAAAGCACTTTCCACACTCAAAAACACTCCTGCAATTCAAGCGCCAGCTTCACCAAACAAATCAATCAAATGGTCTATAAAAGTCCCCGCATCTGCGATAATGGCAGGCAAACACCTTGTGGAAATACCTAAAGGAGCAGAGGAAGTAAAAATAACAGCATTAAACGCGACCAGCACGAAACTAACAAAAGAAAATACTTCTCTACTTAATACAAACAAAGATAAACTCACAAAAGCAGACAGACTAAAGCTAAGTAAAATAGCAGAAGAAAATGCAAAGTCTCAAGCTTCAGAGAAATTAAAAGAAACTCTTAAACAAGAAGAATTAAACAAAATTCAAAATAACTCGGCATTGCGAAAGCCTCGTGGCTTTTTCTCTAACATTTGGAACAAACTCACAAGTATCACAGCAAAAATGACCGCCACAGCAGAAAATGCAATTGCTCCAATACAAGATGCTCTTGCTTCCACTCCAGCACCAGAAGTGACTGTGGTAGATATTGCTCCAGTCGTTGTTTCTTCAACTAACAACACTCCTCCTACTCCCGACTCTTCCGTTGTTCCTGCACCTGTATCCTCGAGTGGGAACGCCAACCCCTCTGTCATTCCCGACCCGATCGGGAATCCACCCACTGAGCCCAGCATGGATTCTCGCCTTCGCGAGAATGACAATGCAGGAGTGGATGACAATACGGGAGTGCAGACTGACACAAATACAAATACGAACTTGGATCAAGAATATTTTTCTGCTGAAAAATTTCCTGATCACGACTCGGCTCGACAACCTCCGTCCTTGCGCTCAGAAACTCTTCTGAGCTCACCCCGCATTCGCGAGGATGACACAATAAATGGGAGTAGCTCAACCTCTTCGTCTGTCACTCCTGTTCCTTCGGCGCAGACCGACGCGGACTTGACACAGACTACGCAGACAAATACAAAAACAAATACAAACGCAGACATGGATCCTCGCATTCGCAAGGATGACACAAAGAACGAAGATGACAATTCGAATGCCTCTTCTACCAACTACTCACTACCCACTACAGACTCGGAACTAACTCCGGATATCCTCATCGAATATCAAACCCCGGCACCCACAATCGCTGAAGCAAACACAGACACAGGGAAAATAGTTACAATTTCTGATAACTTAGATGAAGATAGCGAAACCCACACCACAAATGTCTTAGCTTTTACAAATATCCCTGAAATATACAAAGTGGGGCAAGAAAAAAAGATAAAAATCAAATGGTTAAATAATAATGGAGAGGAAATGCCATTTAATACTTATGACT
>JBAXIZ010000060.1:0-4259 GCA_037138095.1 bacterium | reverse complement strand
GCGTATATGCCCGTATCTGACACCTATATTGAAAAGGAGGCAATGATTAATGAAGAAATTGAAAGACTTCGCCACGCAAGTACCCAAGCTCTTCTTTCGAGAAAAGATGTAATCATTGTAGCTTCAGTTTCTTGTATTTATGGTCTTGGCTCTCCTGAAGAATATGAAAAAGTAAATTTAAAATTATCTGTGGGGGACAAGCTTAGCCGAATGGAACTTTTAGGAAAACTGATAGACATTCATTTCGAACGCACAAATGCTGATTTAAAATCAGGGCAAATGCGAGCTGTTGGAAACACTGTCGAAGTTATGCCTGTGTCAGAACAATACATCATTCGATTTTCATTTGAGGCAGATAAAGTTTCTGCAATCGCAAAAATTGACGCTGTAACAAGAAGAATAATTACTGAAGAAAAATCTATTTTTATTTTCCCCGCAAAACATTTTATTACAAACGAAGCCGAGCAGAAGCGAGCTTTTATAAGTATTAAAAAAGAATTAGACCAACAACTTAAAAAACTTGAAAAAGAAGGAAAGTTTCTTGAAGTTGAAAGATTAAAAAGACGAACAACATACGACCTCGCAATGATACGCGAAGTTGGATATTGCAATGGAATTGAAAACTATTCACGACATTTTTCTGGAAAGAAGGCTGGTGAAGCACCCGATACGCTTCTGTCATACTTCCCGAAGCGTCGCAGACGGTCGCAGACTGGACGCGGACTTACGCAGACAGATACAAATTCAAACGAAGATGAATTTGAAGCTGATTTCCTAACTATTATTGATGAGTCCCATGTAACAGTGCCTCAAATCGGTGGAATGTTTGCTGGTGATCAATCACGAAAAAATACACTCATTGATTATGGTTTTCGTTTGCCCTCTGCACGTGACAACAGACCTCTTAAATTTGATGAGTTTGTAAAAAGAACAGGACAAACAATTTATACTTCTGCAACACCAAGCAAATATGAGCTCGAGCACAGTAAGGTAGTTGCACAGCAAGTGATCCGCCCTACAGGCCTCCTAGACCCTATTGTGGAAGTGAAGCCCATCGTAGAATCCAAAAGACCAGACCTTAAGAATCCAAAAAGGTCTGGCCTTGGGGATTCAAAACAAGGCGCATATAAAGGCCAGATTTTTGATTTTATTGAAGAGGCTGAAAAAGTGATAGCTAAGAAAGAAAGAGCAATAGCTACAACCTTAACAAAAAAAATGGCCGAGGATTTGAGTGAATATTTAACGGAAAAAGGTATAGCTTCAAAATATTTACACAGTGATATAAAAACAATTGAGAGAATTGAATTACTTTCGGCTTTTCGTCGTGGAGAATTTGATTGTCTCGTGGGTGTAAACTTGCTTCGAGAGGGCCTAGACCTGCCTGAAGTTTCTTTGATTGGAATTTTGGATGCAGACAAAGAAGGTTTCCTCCGCTCTGAAACTTCGCTTGTACAAACTATTGGTCGTGCAGCTAGAAATTCTGCTGGGCGCGTGATTCTCTATGCCGACCATATCACCAAATCTATGGAGAAAGCAATAAGTGAAACGGCACGCAGAAGAACTTTGCAGGAAAAATACAACAAAGCACATGGTATTACTCCGCAAACAATTATTAAAAAAATTCAAGATATAACAAGTCATTTAAAAAGCGATCACAAAAAAGCAGTTGACGAACTTCTTTCTATTGATGAAGCTCTTTTGCAAAAAAATCCTAAAAAACTTTTGGATGAAAAAGAGGAACAAATGAAAAGTGCTGTTTTGGATTTAGATTTTGAAACCGCCGCAATCTTACGAGATGAAATTGTTGAAATAAAAGAAAAGATAAAAAAGCTAATGGGGCAAAAAACTCAGCTTGATAGAAAAATAGTAGGTGAATTTGATAAAGATTTTTTAAACGAGTTTCCAAAGGAGAAGGAGAAGAAATATAGAAAAAAAAAGTAATCTTTTTTCTATATTTCTTCGGAGTACTCGAATTGTCCCGCCATGACAATTCAGGGTAAAAAAGCCAGAAAGAAAAAGAAATAGGCATTTTCTCCTCTGTTAAAAAGTTCAAAACCGTGTTGTTATAATATGCCATCCATGATATAATTTACACCCACCCAAGAGAGCAAACCTCGGGCGGATTTTGATTATGAAAAAAGATATAAAAGGAAAAATAAGTGTAGAAAGACTATCACATTTTCAGTGTGGGGTATGTAATAAGTGGTGGAGTGTAGGTGATGCACCCAAACGAAACAAATGGTTTTGTCCTTGGTGTGGTAAAGAACGAGGATATAAAAAAGTCACCCCGATTAAGAGGTGACGAGTTCTGGATGAGAATAAGAATATTTCTTCCAGCCATTATTGAGAAGATCCCGTTCTTGAGCCTTGCATGTCGGTTCCCTAGTTAGTAGAGATTTTCCCTGCAAGATTCCGTTTTGTTCATCTTGTACGTTGAGATCTCGCCATGAACAGGAAATTCTGTGAACATTTGTACCGATGGCGATCGATATAGATCCCATCATAATGTCCTTCAGGTTCTGGACTGTTGGATCTAAATCTACAACTTGACGAAATTGAGGACTAGAAAAAGTTTGTATCGACTGTTTTCCTTCGCTGCTTCTTAAACATCCATAAAGTACTATATCCAGTTTCAGTTTGATATTCATATTTCAAATTGATTGTTTGAGCCGAAAATACTATATACAATATAAAACATTATGTCAATAGATAAAAAACAAAAAGAGAATACAGGTATAGCCGATAAAATTATTGTGCGTGGGGCAAGAACACACAATCTTAAAAATATCACGGTAGAAATGCCTCGTAATAAAATGATCGCTATAACAGGGCTTTCCGGAAGCGGTAAGTCATCTTTGGCATTCGATACTATTTTTGCAGAAGGTCAGCGAAGATATGTTGAGTCTCTTTCAGCATATGCAAGACAATTTTTAAATACAATGCAAAAGCCCGATGTGGATGAAATCATTGGTCTTTCTCCTGCAATTTCAATTGATCAAAAATCTCGTTCAAACAACCCTCGTTCAACAGTTGCAACCATTACAGAAATTTATGACTATATGCGTATTCTTTTTGCGCGGATAGGCCGACCTCATTGTTTGGAATGTGGAAGGGAAATCAAAAAGCTTTCACATGAAGAAATAATGGATACTGTTTTAACAACAGTAAGGTCTATAGACACCCGAGGTAGTAAAGCAGAGCTTACTACCGGGCAAGCAAAAAAAATATTTGGTGTGGAAGTTAGTGTACAAAAAGTTGGTCTATATGCGCCACTTGTTGTTGGACGAAAAGGTGAATACTATCAACTTCTTTATGATTTACTTGGAAAAGGATATGAACGAGTTCTTATTGATGGTGAAGAAAAGAAACTTCGTGAACAAATTGTTTTATCAAAAACAAAAAAACATGATATAGATGTTTTGGTGGATGAATTTTTTCTTTCTGATATTAAACAAATAGGTAGTCCTGCCGGTGTTAAGGCTGGCACTAAAGAGAGATTGAGTGAGGCCCTCGAAAGAGCTTTACAAGAATCTGAAGGACTTCTTAAGGTTGTAACACCTAACGAAACAAAACTTATTTCTTCAAAATTTATGTGCCCCTATGATGGATTTTCATATCCAGAAATAGAGCCACGTTTATTCTCATTTAATTCTCCATACGGAGCATGTTCTGAATGTAATGGACTCGGGACAAGACATTTTTTTGGGAATGAGGAATGTAAAAAATGTCACGGAGCAAGACTTCGTGAAGAGGCTCTTCACGTGTACATGAAGCGCGGACTTAACGCAGACTATACGCAGACTGACGCAGACAAGAATACTGGAGAAGGGCTAGTTAACATAGTTGGTTTAACAGCTTGTTCAATTTCAGAAGCAAAAACATTCTTTGATAATTTAAAACTTTCAGAGCAAGAAAAAGAAATCTCAAAAGTAATTGTGAAAGAAATCCAAAACCGTTTGGATTTTATGATTAATGTTGGTATTGATTATCTTTCACTGAACCGCCGAGCACACACCCTTTCTGGAGGTGAAGCTCAACGTATTCGACTTGCCTCACAGCTGGGCTCTGGCCTTGTAGGGGCTCTTTATGTGCTTGATGAGCCAACTATTGG
Source organism: bacterium (assembly GCA_037138095.1). Lineage (GTDB taxonomy): Bacteria > Patescibacteriota > Minisyncoccia > Phycocordibacterales > CAIZIN01 > CAIZIN01. The sequence goes on along the minus strand of JBAXIZ010000060.1, from coordinate 148 downwards.
CCTACATCAGCGTGATAACGACCGCCTAGTGAAAACACTCTTACGCTTACGAGATATGGGTAACACTATTATTGTTGTTGAGCACGATGAGGACACTATCTTTTCTGCTGATTATATTATCGATATTGGCCCCGGAGCTGGAGTACAC
>JBAXIZ010000059.1:0-4271 GCA_037138095.1 bacterium | reverse complement strand
CATAATATTGTGTTAATGATTATTTATAACTCCTTTATTATAACATAGTTTTTTTTGATGCAATAGCTAAAAATACAAGATTTATGATTTAAGATTTAGGATTCAAGAATGGTTACCCCGGGCCCTTCGGGCTCGGAGATTCTCTTATTCCTGAATCATAAATCCTAAATCTTAAATCACTCCGGCTTCTACGCTGTAATACTCATTTTATCAAGCACTACCTCATGATTAAAATCCAAAATATCTCTTACCAACTTGTCATACATATCCACCCTATATTTAAAGTCCGCAGTTTCAAAACAACAATATCTGAGTTCTCTTCCTATCTCGGCCTCCATAGATTTTATAGCTGTTTCAAGTTTGGCTTTGCTGATAGAATCTCCCACTACCAAAATATCTATTCGAGAATCAAAATCTTGTATAAAAACACCCGTAATAACAACAAACTTTAATCTTCCAGCTTTAGAAAGTTTTGCTATTATTTCATTATAAGAAAAAGGGGCCGTTTTAATCAAAAGTTGCTGTAATGCAGAAAGTAAAGAAAAATCAGGATTCACATACCAGCCATCCACTCTTCTTTTCACAGTCTTTCCACGCTTTTCAAACTCCTTAAAAAAAGTTCTTCTTTTAACAAGATTAATTTTTTCAAGACCCAATAATTCAGATCTCACCTTAGCCGATGAAGACTTGGTTCGATCAGAGATAGTGTCTTTATCAAAAATTTCTCTCTGATTAAAAAGAAACAACTTTATAATTTTAACCTTAGCAGAACTGCCAAAAAGCCGTTCTAGAATTTCTGTCTTATTCATCCCGTAGTGAAAATTGGCATCATTGCTTCGCAACAAAACAACTAACCAATAATAATTATTTAATAAAAATGTATGACTTTTTAGAATAACCCGATAGAATATCAATGCCAATTTCTACTACGGGATTCATACTGTCAATTATATCACCTATGATATATACAGACTAGAGTGGGATGGAGTACCATCCCCGCAGACATACGCTGACTAAACGCGGACTTACGCAGACCAGAAATGCACGGCGCCGTAGGCGCCGTGCATTTATGTTATGTGTTATATGTTATATGTTACTTGTCCTCCTAAGTTTTTGTAATCAAAAAGTTTGGGGGATATATTAAGCACTACAGAAAACTAAAAAGGGCTAGACTTGTTAGTATTATAAATGCGAAAATTGCTATAAAAAGTAAGGATTTTTTATCTATCATATGTTACCTAAACATTGTAGCAAAAAAATCAACAATTTTCGAGAGCACACTAGCCGAAGTCTTTGCTGAGAGAGAATTTGCCATATTAGTATTTGAAACTCCACCAGCTGTTTTTCCTTCCTCAGTCTTATCCACAATATTTTCCGAAGCGAGATTATCCCCTTCCACCCCCGTAAGCTGAGGCAAATTATTTTCTTGCGCATAAGCCAAATCAAGCTCACTTTGGAGAGATAATAGTTTTTGTGATATTTCTGTAATTTTCTTTTGTTTTTCTTCGCCCGAAATCCTAGAAAATTCAAATGCTAAATGATTATCTGGATATGATACTTCGAGTTTATCACTTTCTGAAACTGCTCCAAGCATTGAAAGTGGAATTTTAATGTTTCCATTTGCTGAAACTATTGTATCTCGGGGGATACTATACTCTTTGCTTTTTCCCCTTACTTTCCAGCCCCCAATATTTAAATCTGTTGAATTTTCATTTATAAATTCTAAATACGAATCTGCATAAACAACTTTTATTTGAGGCTCAATTACTTTTACTTTTGTAATATCCACAGCATCATCATCACCAGAATAAGAATTTAAAACAACATTATATTCTCCGGGGAAAAGATACATATGGCTCACAATATTCCCCTCACCCGAAGAACCATCTCCGAAAGTCCAATAATATCTTGCTCCGGAAATGCTTTTGCCCGTCTTTTTATCTTGTGAATAAGCCTTAAATTCAAGGGGCGTGTGGAGAAAAGCCAATCTTTCTCTCCCAGCTTCCACATTTAACGAAAGAGGTTCGTATGTAGAAAGCGAAACAGAACCTGAATATACATAATATGAACTCCCGGAAGTATTTGTAGATGTTGTTGTGGTCGTAGTTGTTGCAGTTGAAGTTGCCGTGGAATCTGTTGAGGTAGATCCCCCGTCCGCAGGTGGTGTAGTAACAGAAGAAATCGTTATCGATTGAGTTGCGACCAGAGAATTAACAGTATTATTTGTTTTAGCAGTAATAGTATAAACTCCTTCTGTAGAATCTTTATAACAAATATTTTTATTCGAACTATTTGTTGATAGGTAGCTTGTTGGTGGGTTTGCCGGTGTTGTACAACTTACAAAAGTCCCCGTGGGAGAAGTTGTTTGAAAAGCATCAAATCGAATAGTTTCAAGAGCTGTCACCTGATTGCCAGAAGCATCTTGAATTTGAAGTGTTATATATTTCGAAACAGTATTAGGGGCAATACTTTGAGGTTCAGTTATAAAAACTAGCTTCCCTATATTTGAAGTATCTGCCAAAACTATATTTGTAAAAGAAAACAGAAATCCAAAAAACAAAACAAATAGTAAAAATTTTTTCATAAAAAAAATATTTTGGTATATTAAATCACAAAATAATTATAATTATCACACCTACGCCTCTTTTGTCATCCTCGAAACTTTTTCAGCAGAAAAAGTTGTCGGGGATCCATGCTGGGTTTTTTAAACAAAAGATTAATACTAGTGATAGCAAAATGATTTTCTAATTTAAAGTTTTATATAATATTTTAAAATTATACCAAATAAATAATTACACAACACTTTTTTAAAATTTAAACCTGTGGATAACTTTTCCCAAGTCTCCCCTTGTTTTTTCCAAGGGGAGACCTTAGAAGTGAGATATATTTTAATAATAATTTGCTTTTTTCTCAATACTATGATATAATATGGGGTAGTTCAGATCCTTCAAAAACCCCTTGTTTTCCGCATCTTTTTGCCCACACACCCCTGTTGTCAAAAAGATGCGGACAACAACTACACCGTATCACCAAGACAATGACTGAAAACACAAAGATACAAATGGAAGCTCTTCGGAGCTTAGGTATGATCCACGTAACTGGCTTGCCCATGCACTACGAAAAAGGTAGTGCTCTCAACGGCAGAATCATTTCCGCCCACCGTCGTTACTGGGGCCAATGCGGAAGTAATAATGGAATGCTCGTTGCAATCCTTGAAACCGGCGAGGTTTTCCTCTCCGCCTTCAGCAATGACCTCCACAATACCATTGTTGGAATGTGCTCAAAAGGCACAGGCGCAGGTGTCCCCTGCTCCAATGGCGAAATGGTTCATGGATATCACCTACTAAACCGTTCAGTCGACCCGATGTGGCACGGCAATGGCTCCAGTTACGAATTCCATGCAGACCCTGAACAAGCGGAATACGCCGCCGAACGCTGGGAACAAACCCGCCGTGACAAAGAGCTAAAATTTGCCAAAGACGGATACAGGATCACCTTAACAGCGGTCCCCCATCCTGCCTGAAAGCCTCGTCGCAATAAACACCAAAGCGTGCGAACTCCCCAGTTCGCACGCTTTTTTCTTTATATATTAAATTTAATACTTGATATAAAATAGATATACACAACACTGATACACTTTTCACTATCGTGAAAAGTGTATCAGTGTTATTTATTTTTAAAATTAAAAGTAATATAATTATTATATGTCTATTGCTTTTGATATCTTAAAAGAACTATATAACAAGGAACTAAATTATAAAGGATACAGATGTAATATTTTCGGCATACCAAAACTTTCTACTTACGAAAAAAGAGCTTTAAGATTAGCAATAAATCGACTGAAAAGGCTAGCTTACATTTCTAATAATGAAGATGGGTGGATAATAACTAAATCAGGTCAAGAATATTTTACTAAAAAACGAAATTCTTTTAAACAATTTGATTCTTCAGTTAGCAATACCAAACATAGACTCATTTTAATTTTTGATATACCAGAACCGAGGAAGGCTGAGCGAGACTGGCTCAGAGCGCAATTAAAAAACCTAAATTTCAAATTGATTCAAAAAAGTGTTTGGGTTGGGCCATCCCCTCTCCACAAGGATTTTGTTAAGTATTTAAAAGAGATAAAACTTACAAACTGTATCAAAACATTTAAATTATCCAGATCCTAAATTAAAAACTAGAAAAAATCTTCACTATTTAAAATGATACACATTTCGCGACCGCGAAATGTGTATCATTTTAGTTTGATTTTATTTTTTTTATAAATA